>CADDZE010000012.1 GCA_902812465.1 Acidobacteriota bacterium
TCCCCAGCCCGTGCAGATCACCATTCCCTCCGGTACCGCGGTGACGGTGCAGATGATTGACAGCGTCGATACCAGCCGCAACCATCCAGGTGACGAGTTTGCCGCCAGCCTCGCCACGCCCATCGTGGTGGGTGACAAGGTGGTGGTCCCACAGGGGGCGGATGCCCGCGTGCGCCTCGTGGAGGCGTCGAGCTCAGGAAAATTTCGCGGCTCCTCCCAACTGAGCCTGGAGCTGGTCTCGGTCGCTGTGCACGGCACTCCCTACTCGGTCCAGAGTAGCTACTACACGCAGCAAGGGTCCTCGCGCGGCAAGCGGACGGCTGAAGCCGTGGGCGGCGGTGCCGTTCTCGGCGGCCTGATCGGCGCTATCGCCGGCGGACGCAAAGGAGCTGCCATCGGGGCCGGGGTGGGTGCCGGCACCGGAGCCGGCGTCGAGGGTCTGAGTAAAACCCAGGTGCTAAGGGTGCCGTCCGAAACGAAGATCGACTTTACCTTGAAGGCTCCTCTGACCGTGACGTTGAAGCAGTGAGCCGCCGAAGCGGAAGATAGCTGAGCGGCGCCCTCCGACAAGTGCCTCTTGACGAGGCCGGCGTTCTTCATGGACGTTTCGACGCGTTTTCGAACCTGCGAATGGTTTGGGCGCGGAGGCTAGGAATGCAGCCAGCCATGCAGCTTGCCGAGTTTAAAAATGAGCCCTTAAGCGATTTCAACCATCCCGAGCCGCGCCGCCGGATGCAGGAAGCTCTTGAGCAGGTCCGGCAGGAGTTAGGGCGCGAGTACGGCTTAGTGATTGGCGGCGAGCGCATCACTACGCCTGACAAGCTGAAGTCCTTCAATCCGGCCCAGAAGGACCAAGTAGTGGGGGTTTTTTCCAAAGCCGACCCTGAACTGGCCGACCGGGCTATCCGGGTGGCGGACGAGGCATTTAAGACCTGGAGCCGCACTACGGCGCTGGAGCGCGCCGAGCTGTTGCTGGAAACCGCCAAGATCCTGCGCCACCGCAAGTACTATTACGCGGCCTGGATGGTCTATGAAGTAGGGAAGTCCTGGGGGGAAGCGGATGCGGACGTAGCGGAGACGATTGACTTTGCCGAGTTCTACGCGCGCGAGATGCTGCGCCTCGACAAACCCCTGCCGCTCACTCCGGTGCCCGGCGAGAAGAACTATCTGCGCTACATACCGCTCGGGGTGGGCGTCGTGATTCCCCCGTGGAACTTCCCGATGGCTATCCTGGGCGGGATGACCATGGCCTCCGTGGTGACGGGCAACACGGTAGTGGTGAAGCCCTCCAGCGATTCACCGGTGGTCGGCTACAAGTTTTTTGAGGCGCTCGAGCAGGCCGGCCTCCCCGCCGGGGTGGTCAATTACCTGCCGGGTTCGGGGTCGCAGGTCGGCGATCTCCTGGTAACCCATCCTCGCACGCGCTACATTGCGTTTACCGGCTCGAAGGAAGTCGGCTTGCGCATTAACGAGCTGGCGGCCAAGACGAGTCCCGGCCAAATCTGGGTGAAGCGCGTGGTGGCCGAGATGGGCGGCAAGGACTCGATCATCGTCGACAGCGAAGCCGATCTCGGCGCGGCGGTCGAAGGTGTTACCGTCTCCGCCTTCGGATTCCAGGGGCAGAAATGTTCTGCCTGTTCGCGCGCCATCGTCGATGAGAAGGTTTACGACGCCTTCCTCGAGAAGCTCAAGGCGCGCGTCGAGCAGATCAAGGTGGGCAACCCGGCGGACCCCGACGTGTTCATGGGGCCGGTGATCAACGCCGGAGCGAAAAAATCCATCTTGGAGTATATCGAGGTGGGCAAAAAGGAAGGGCGCCTGGTGACCGGCGGTAGCGCCCCGGACGGCAATGGGCACTTCATTCAACCCACCGTCATTGCCGATGTGCCGCCGCAGGCGCGCTTGGCGCAGGAAGAGATCTTCGGTCCCGTGCTGGCGGTGATCAAGGCTCGGAACTTTGACGAGGCGCTGGAGATCGCCAACAATACGGAGTACGGGCTGACCGGCGCGGTCTACACCAAGAACCGGCACAAGCTTGAGAAGGCCGCCGAGCTCTTCCACGTCGGCAACTTGTATTTCAACCGCAAGTGCACGGGGGCGCTGGTCGGCGCGCATCCGTTCGGCGGCTTTAACATGTCCGGCACGGACTCGAAAGCCGGCGGGCACGACTACCTGTTGCTGTTCCTGCAGGCCAAGACCGTGTCCGAGAAAGTGGCGTGAGGCGGGCCGAGACGCCGCTCTTTGGTAGGGTCGCCTCCAGGGACCGGCGCTCAGGAATCGCCGCTCACAGATTCAGGAAGTAGCGCTGCAGAACGGTGAAACCTAAGGTCTTCGTCACGCGTCCCTTGCCTCAGCCCGCGCTGGACCTAGTGGCTGCAGCCTGTGACCTGGAAGTCCATGCTTGGGACGCCCCGTTGTCCCCTCCTGAGCTGGCGGAACGCTGCCGCGACGCGGAGGGCATCATCGTGTGCGGGGCTTGCCTGACGGCCGAGGTCCTGGAGAAGGCCCCGCGGCTGCGCGCCGTAGCCAACGTCAGCGTGGGGTACGACAACCTGGATGTGGAGGCCTGCACTCGCCGCCGCATCCTGGTCACAAACACCGGAGGTGCGGCGCAGGAGACCACCGCCGACCTGGCGTTTGCCTTGCTCGCCGCTGTGACGCGGCGCGTTGTGGAGGCTGACCGTTACGTGCGCGAGGGGCGCTGGCAGCATTGGGCCTGGAATCTGCTTTGGGGTGCCGACCTTCATCACCGCACGTTGGGGATCCTGGGTTTCGGCCGCATCGGCCAGGCGATGGCGCGCCGGGCACGTGGCTTTTCCATGCGGATTCTTTATCACTCGCGGCATCGCGCACCGGAAGCCGTCGAGCGCGAGCTCGAGGCGGTTTACGTTGACCGCGACCGGCTGCTGGCCGAATCGGACTTTGTCAGCCTGCACGTCCCGCTGACCCAAGAAACGCACCACCTGATGGGCCCGCGCGAATTTTCGCGGATGAAGCCCTCTGCTTTCTTAATCAACACCTCGCGCGGCGCCGTGGTCGACGAACAGGCGCTAGTTGCAGCCCTCGAGCAGAAGCAGATCGCCGGAGCGGCGCTGGACGTCTTCGAGCACGAACCGCGCGTCCATCCCGCCCTACTCGGAAGGGATAACGTCGTGCTGGCTCCGCACATCGGCAGCGGCACCGCCGAAACGCGAACGAAGATGGCCCTGCTGGCGGCTGAGAACTTGCTGGCGGCGCTTGCCGGCAAGCGCCCGCCTAATTTAGTGAACCCGGAAGTCTATGCCGGGGAGGCCGGTGATGCATGAGGTGGTTGTCTATTCCAAACCTGGCTGCTATCTCTGCGACGACGTCAAGGAGCGCCTGCGGCGGCTCGAGGCGACGCGCCTCTTCCGCTGGCGAGAGGTCAACATCCTGGATGATCCGGAGACCTTTGAGCGCTATAAGCTCGACATACCTGTGGTGACGATTGATGGTGAGCCGGCGTTCCGCCATTACTTCAGCGAGCGCGCCTTTCTGGAGCGCCTCCAGGCCCCAATTCCAGACCAGCCAGCTTGAGCGGCCCAGAAGATGGATCTCGATGTGCTTTCCATTGCTGCCCATCCGGACGATACCGAGCTGACGTGCGGTGGGACGGTGATCAAGATGGTCGAGGCAGGCTACCGTGTCGGCGTCCTCGATCTGACGGCCGGAGAAGCCGGCTCGCGTGGCAGTGCCCGCCTGCGCAGCCGCGAGTCCGCGCGCGCCTCCAAGACGATGGGGCTCGCCCTGCGCGATAACCTGGGCTTGCCCGATGCGGGTCTGGCCGACGTGCGGGAATACAAGCTGAAGATTGCCCAGAAGATTCGCGACCTTCGCCCGCGCACCGTCATCCTTCCCTATTGGGACGGCCGCCACCCCGACCATTACACCGCCGGGCGCATCGGCTACGAAGCCTGCTTCCTCGCCGGCCTGGCCAAGCTGCCGCTGGCCGGCAAACCCCATCGCCCCCACAAGATCATTTACGCCTCCCTCTATGTCCCAGCCCTCCGCCCGACCTTCGTCGTGGATATTACGCCTTACTTCGAAAAGAAGCTGAAGGCCATTCTTTGCTATGCGTCACAGTTCTCCTCACGCGCCGATACTCAGAATCTTTTTCCCAGCCGTGCTGACCTGCGGGAGCGTGTGGGGTCGCTGGCGCGGCACTTCGGGCTAATGATCGGAGTCCGTTATGGCGAGCCTTTTGTGACGCGCGAGGTGACGGCGGTGGATGATATCGTCACCATGCCGGTCAGGTCGATTTGAGGCCGGGTGCAAACCCGCCACCACACAACGCTGGCGGTGCCCGGACTACGTCCGCAGCCGTTTCTTCCAGCGGTTATGGACGAACCAGGCCGCTGCGGCGATCAGCGCGACGCCGATGGCGAGGTCGAAGCGGCGGAAGTATTCGCGTAGAACGGGCCATCGCGGTCCCAGCCGAAGCCCCGCATAGGCAAGCATCCAGCACCAGGGCAGAGAGCCCAGGAAGGTGTAGAGATTGAAGCGTAAGAAGTTCATGCGTGTGACGCCTGCGGGAAGCGCGATGAAGGTGCGCACCACCGGCAGCAGCCGAGAAAAGAAGACGGTGGTATCGCCGTAGCGCCCAAACCAACGGTCTGCCCGCTCAAGGTCATGGCGGGTCACCAGGACGGCTCGCCCATACCTTTCTGCCAGCGCCCTGCCTCCCCGGGCGCCTACCCAGTAAGCCGCCGCCGAACCCAGGTTGCATCCCACGGCGCCGGCTACCGCCGCCCACTCTAGCGTGAAGCGCCCCAGCGAGACGAGATATCCCGAAAAGGGCATGATGATTTCTGAGGGTAGAGGTATGCAGGCGGACTCGATGGCCATGAGCAGGACGATGCCCAGGTAGCCCGAATGCCAGATCACGCTAGTAATGAAGCTCCCCAGGGACTCGAGCAGGCTGGTGACCATAGGTTATCACGCGCGGCCGTCAACGCTCATGTTCTCGGCGATGAGCCTTCTCGCGGCGCGGCATCGTGGCAACCGCCGGTCAGCCAACCGGCGCTTCGCTGCCGCTCATGAACGGGCGGAGAAGGCCAGGCTGCTGCCCGCGTTCGTTAGACTGCGCCGATCAACGTGAAACCGGGCAGGGTCAGCCCGCCGCCGGATTCTTCGAGCTTAACGCGCAACAGATCCGCGTCCCAGGTAGCATCCCCGGCTCGGCGCAACACGGCATAGGTGCTAAACATCTCCGAGTACGTGCGGGTCACCACCCAGTCCTCCCCTGTTTCGTTTGACCGCCAAACCTGGCCGGTTCTGATCGTCAGGCCTTCCACGGAAATCCTGCTTGACAAGCGGTTCGAGTATATAATGGGGGTGAGATCTGCGCCAGGAGTCCAGCCATGAGAAGCTCGCGCGCCGCCTGCGTCTTGGCGATGCTCGCCTTGGGTTCGCTGGCCTTACCCGCCTGGGCCGACGACAAGAAAGATAACGTCAATGACATTGGCAACCGCCGTGTGGCCCACCGCAGCATCATCTCCCAGGAGAAGGAGATTGCCGAAGGCAAGCAGTATGCCATGGAGATTGACCATCAAGCCAAGCTGATTACCGATCCCGTGATCAACGAATACGTCAATCGCGTGTCGCAGAATGTAGCCCGCAACTCCGACTTGGCCATACCACTCACCGTCAAGGTCATTGACTCCCCCGAAATCAACGCCTTTACTCTGCCCGGGGGGTTCATCTACGTGAATAGCGGCACCTTGATGGCTGCCGACGAAGAGGACGAGCTGGCCGGCGTGATCGCCCACGAGATCGCCCACGCTGCGGCGCGTCACTGGGCGTCCACCATGACGCGCATGACCCTGCTGCAGTATGCGACTCTGCCCTTGCTCTTCACCCCCATGTCCATTGGTACCTATTACGGCCTGTCAGCGGCCATGAACGGCATCCCCCTCGCCTTCTTGAAATTCAACCGCAACCAGGAGGCCGAGGCAGACTTTCTGGGGCTGCAATACATGTACAAGGCCGGCTACGACCCCAATTCTTACGTGGCCTTCTTCGGCAAGGTGGTGCAAGAGGAGCGGCGTATGCCGGGCAGTGTGCCGGCCATTTTTGCCGACCACCCGCCTACTCCTGACCGCATCGTCAAGTGCGAGCAAGAGATCAAGACCATCCTGCCTCAGAAACCCCAATACCTAGTCTCGACCTCGGAGTTCGACGACATCAAGGCCCGCCTGCAAACCATGCTGACCACACGGAGGAGGGGTGGGACCAGGCAGAATCAGCCCACGCTTGACAAGCGCCAGCCCGAGAACAAAGACACGGCCCGACCCGCCAGCAAAGGCGACGACAGTGACAAGCCGCCCGTCTTGCGCCGGCGCGACGACCCGTGAGAGCCATCAGGCTCCCGAAGAGAGGTGCCTTCTGGCTGCGGTTATACCCCTATGGTATTCAGTTTTCCGCCCGGCAGGAGGCTGGCAGCTCCCTCGTCAGCAATCGGGCGGGGATTAGCTCTTCTTGGCCGACACGGCGAAGAACGTAGCGGGCTTCTGTTCGACCTTTTTGCTCTTGCAGCTTGGGCAGGTCACCTTCGCCTTTTCGTAGTCCGCCAGGCTCATCGTGACCGTGAACGATTTCTTGCAGTCCTTGCAGACATAGGCGTAGCTAGGCATGGTTAAAACCCCCGTCAAGATGAATTCTTAAGGAGATAAGTTTAAAGGCTAAACACCGAAGCGTAAAGCCGGTCTTCCAAAGGCGGAGCTACCATCTGACCACGGTTCGGAGGGTATCCCGCCGGAGGGGCTAGCTGGGGAAAAAAGGGAGCTGGTATGGCACGAACCCTCTGGTTGTCCGGTGAACCCTCCCGGGGCGCCCTACCGGCTGACCAAGGGCTCCAGGTCGATAGCCATCGTCTCGAAGCCAAGCTGCTGGTTGACGTTGCGAGTTTGAAGGCGGTACGCCTGGTCAAGGCCATTCTTCAGCTTTTCGACGCCTTCCAGCCCAAGCCGCACGGCCCAGGTTTTTAACTGCGGCAGCAGATCGATATTGGTAAGTGCGGACTCCGGCTGGTTCTCCACCACCCGTAGCAAGTCGCTGAGCAGCAAATAGCCGATGCGCAATGTTTGCTCAAACGTACTGCGATCCTCACCGAGCGCCTTCGCAGCTTCGGAGATGGACTTCCAGTCAAGCGCCCGACGCCCACCGGCCGGACTCCCGGCCAGGCTGTCCAGAAACTGTACCCAGGGACGGCGGCGCCGTTCGAAGGCCTCGGGATCAAATGACCGCGCCGCGCCTATGCTGCCCGCTGCAAGCCTTGCCACTAGCGCGCGGCGCGCCTCCGGCACCTTGCCATCTGCCGCCAGGACCGTGCGGAGGGTGGCTTCTTCCACCACGTGAAACGCCACACGGCGGCAGCGTGACCGCAACGTGGCGCGGAGCTCGTAGGCGTTGGGGCAAACGAGGATGAGGGTGGTGGTGTCCGGCGGTTCTTCCAGCACCTTCAGCAGCAGGTCGGCCGCCTGCCAGTGAATTGCCTGCGCATCGTCCACCACGAAGACCCGGCGAGGGAGCTGGAATGGCCGGGTGTAAGCGATGTGACGGAGCTGCCGGATCTGCTCGATAAGGATGTAGCGAGTGAGCGGCTCGATGAGTTGCACGTCGAAATAGACCAGACCGTCGAGGCGCCGGGCGGCATCCTTCGCCTCGCGGCGCCGGGCCAAATCCTCCCGCGCTGCGGCTATCATCGCGTCACACTGGCGGCAGCGGCCGCACTCCCCACAGAAATCGTCGCGCCGCCGCTCGCAGTTGAGCGCCTTGGCCAGCATCAGCGCCAGCGTCTTTTTGCCTACGCCCTCGGGACCCGCGAACAGCAATGCCGGCGGCATGCGGCCGGAGGCAAGCATCTCGCGAAGGGCTTCCACAGCCTGCGGATTGCCGAGAAACGAGTCGAAAGGCATCGTTGCTGCGCATGCGCCGGTAGCGGCGGGACCCGTCGGACGCTACCGTACCATCGGAAAGAATAGCCCAGGCAAGCCCTTATCAGCCACCTGTGGCCGGCAGGCCGCCTGCGGTATGATTGCGCTTTAGTCTTCCGGCTGCACGTTCGAGCTTCGACGGAGGAGCACAGTCATGAGTACCGCCGTAAAGCCTACCGGCTACCTGCTGAAGCTGATCGCCCGGGAGCAAGTGGCCGAAGGCACGATGGCCTTCCGGTTTGAGAAACCGGACCGCTTCAGCTTCAAGGCTGGCCAGTTCATTGAGGTCACCGAGCCCGGCCCGGCGGAGACGGATGCAGAGGGCAATGCCCGTGCCTTCTCCATCGCCAGCGCCCCTCACGAGGAGACCCTGATGGTGGCCACCCGCATGCGAAGCACTGCTTTCAAACGAGTGCTGGGGTCCATGCCCATCGGCACCCAGGTCCGGGTGGAAGGTCCCTTTGGAAACCTGGTTCTGCATAACAACGCCAGCCGGCCGGCGGTGTTGCTGGCGGGAGGTATCGGCATTACGCCCTTCCGCAGCATGGTGCTGCGCGCTGCCCAAGAGCGGTTGCCACACCGCATTTTTCTCTTCTACAGCAACCGGCGTCCCGAGGATGCAGCGTTTCTTGAGGAGCTGCGCTCTCTCGAGCAGCAGAATCCCAACTACACCTTCATCCCCACTCTCACCGCGATGGAGAAACCACAACCCGGGTGGCAGGGTGAAACCGGACGCATCAACAAGCAGATGCTTTCCAAGTATGTTGGGGACTTGACCGGGCCAATTTACTACATCGCTGGCCCCCCCGGGATGGTTAGCGGCCTGCACGCCATGCTGAATGAGGCCGGGATCGACGACGACGATATCCACACCGAGGAGTTTGCCGGCTACTGAGCCGCAAGATCGGAAGAAGGCTGGTTCGGTGGAAGCGCGTTCGTGCGGCGCGCGGCCGGTGCGGAGACGGCATGGGGCTGGGGCCAGCCTCGCAAGGAGAAACGTGACCTGAAGCCGGTGGTTAGCCTCGAATAGCCGCTTGTTGCTGTGGGCGGACGGCTTCAGGTTATGATGGCTTATGTTCCGTTTGGCCTATCTCGACTGCTCGTCCGGCATCAGCGGTGACATGTTTCTGGGTGCGCTGCTGGATGCTGGCGTCGGGGCGGAAAACCTCGCCGCCCAACTGCATACCCTTCCCCTGTCGGGGTACGACTGGAAGCACTCGCGCGTCGCCCGTAAAGGCCTGATGGGCACGCGGGTGGAAGTGGTGGTGGGCGAACCGCAGCCCCATCGCCACCTGCACCAGATCGAGCAGGCCCTGAAGGCGAGCGGGCTTTCCGAGTGGGTGAAGACACAGGCAATCGCGATTTTCCAACGGCTCGCCAGCGCTGAGGGCTGGTTGCACGGCAAGCCACCCGGCGAGGTCCATTTCCACGAGGTCGGCGCGGTGGACGCCATGGTGGACATTGCCGGGGCCTGCATTGGGATGGAACTGCTTGGCCGGCCGGAGCTCGTCTGCTCGCCCCTGAACCTGGGTGCGGGACGGGTGGAGGCTGCCCACGGATCGCTCCCGGTCCCCGCACCGGCCACCATGGAGCTGCTGAAGGGCGTGCCAGTCTACTCGACTGGCATCGAGGCCGAGTTGGTTACGCCGACCGGGGCGGCAATCGTCTCGACGCTGGCTGCCCGCTTCGGGCCCTTCCCGGCCATGAAGGTTGAGCGGATTGGCTACGGCGCGGGCGCGCGCGACCTCGCTGAGCAACCGAACTTGCTGCGGCTGTTTGTGGGAGAACCATCGATGGCCGCCCATCCCGGAGCCTCGACCCCGAGTTCCGGCCTGGTCTCCGTCATCGAAGCCGATGTGGACGACATGAGTCCCCAAATCTATGGCTACGTCATCGACCGGGCGCTGGCGGCGGGGGCGCTTGACGTTACCTGCACCTCGATCCAGATGAAGAAGAACCGTCCCGGCATCGAAATCCGCGTCCTGGCGCCGCCCGATCGGGCCGAAGAGCTGGCCGACCTCCTCTTCCGCGAGACCACCACCATCGGCGTTCGCATCTACGAAGCACGCCGGAAGTGCCTGGACCGCGAGTGGGTAGCGGTGGAGACCGAATTCGGCCCGGTGCGGGTCAAAGTAGCTCGGGAAAACGGGCGCGTGCTCAACGTCGCGCCTGAATACGATGACTGCCAGCGTTTAGCGGTGGAACGTTCCGTACCCTTAAAACAAGTTATGCTAGCCGCCCAGTGGGCATACCTAAAAAGCCAGGAATCGGCCCCAGGGAGTCGCGGCTCGGTGGGCGGCGGTTGAACGGGACGGACACGTTGAGAAATCTTACAAACAAAGCCGTAATGTGCTTCAGCATCAACGCGATATGAAATTGCGGATTTTAACGGATGCTTCCTGCCTAGCCGATCGGTTGAGGTCGGGTGCGCCCGGCGGTGTCGCGGCGTAGCACTGCTATTCAACGTAAACAAAGTGGACAAATTCTACATCACGACGCCTATCTACTATCCCAACGCACGCCCGCACATTGGCTCAGCCTATACCACCATCGCGTGCGACGTGCTTGCTCGCTACAAGCGCATGTGTGGCTACGAGGTGGCCTTCCTGACTGGCACGGATGAGCATGGGGAAAAGCTCCAGCGAGCAGCGGCGTCGGCTGGCTTGCCCGTCGAACAGTTTGTGGTCGAGAAGCGCGAGCTGTTCAAAGAACTGTGGCGGACCCTCGGCCTCGGCGAGTTTCGTTCGGTTGGCGAGGTATCCCGCGCCCAGGAAGCTGGCCAAACCCCTCCGCCTATCAAGCGGCTGTTTGTCCATACCTCCCAAAATCCGGCCCACGTGAAGTCAGTACAGTGGATGATCCGGCAGGCAGACAAAGCAGGCTATATCGAAAAGAAGCGATACGAAGGGCGGTACTGTGTTCACGATGAGCGCTACGTCTCCGATAACCCGGAGCCCGTCAACTGCGACATCTGTGGACGGCCGACGGAACTGATCAGCGAAGAGAACTACTTCTTCAGGCTTTCCGCATTCCAGGACCAACTGCTACAGCACTACGAAGCCCATCCTGAATTCGTGCAGCCCCCCTACCGGCTGAACGAGGTGAAGAGCTTCGTCCGGAGCGGTCTGCGGGATATTTCGATCAGCCGGAAGCGGCTGAAATGGGGCATTCCGTGGCCGGACGATCCCGAGCAAGTGGTCTATGTCTGGTACGATGCCTTGACGAGTTACCTCACAGGCATCGGCTTCGCCGGTGAGGAGCGCAGCGAGGAGTTTGAGCGATACTGGCCCGCCGACGTCCACATGATCGGCAAGGACATCCTCCGTTTCCACGCCGTCTACTGGCCTGCCTTCCTTTGGGCCGCCGGCTTGCCTCTTCCCAAGGCCATCTTTGCCCACGGCTGGATTTACTACGCGCAGGACAAGATGAGCAAGTCGAAGGGCAACGTGGTCTATCCCGAACCGATTATCAAGGCATTCGAGGAATTCGGCGCACCCGGCAATGACGTGCTGCGCTATTACCTGCTGCGGGATACGCCGTTTGGCGAGGATGGGAGTTTTTCGTACGAGGGCCTGATTCAGCGATACAACTCGGACCTGGCAAAAGACCTCGGCAACCTGGCCCACAGAGTGATTAGCATGATTCATCAGTATTGTGGCGGTGCGGTGCCGGATCGGACGGAGATCTGGGACCGCTGGCACAAATTGGTCGAGGCCACTGGACAGGTACAGGACCAAGCCGCGCTGGCTGACTGGAACCAGCTACCTCAGAAACTCCTTGGCGAATCAGGACTACGGGACCTTCTCCAGTGCGCTGCCGTCGGGTTGAAGGTCTACCCTTTCCGGTTCGACAAGTGCGAATTCTCCATACCGCTTGATTATATCTTGGCGCAACTCGTCGCTGATGCCAACAAGTACTTGACGAGGAACGCCCCCTGGAAGCTCGCGGAGGCAAAGAGCCCTGACAACCTTTGGCAAATCGAGACTACTCTCAGTGCCGCGGCGGAAGTTGTTCGCCTTGTCGCCGTTCTTCTTGCTCCGGTTTTGCCGGCGAGTGCGGCGCGGCTCTGGCAGCAGCTCGGGTGCGAAGGCCGCATCCAAGACCAGCGAATCGATCAGCTTAGCTGGGGCCAGCTCCAGCCTCGCACGAAAGTCGGCAAGCCGGAGCCGCTTTTCCCTCGCCTAGACAACGAGAAGATGCTGCACAGGCTGCACGAGCTGGCGGAAGAAGACCGCCTTAGAGACCAGAAGACGAAGGAGACATCGACCAAAGTGGAAGCGTCCCCTAGGCCGAAGTTTGCGAGTGTCGAATCGCAAGTCTCAACTCCCGGAAGAATTACCATCGAAGACTTCGCCAAGGTGGATCTGCGGGCGGGAACCATCGTCTCCGCCGAGCCGATCCCTGGCGCAACGAAGTTGCTGAAGCTGCACGTGGATCTCGGCAGCGAGGTACGGCAAGTGTGCGCTGGCCTGGCTGAGTACTACCGTCCCGAGGAGCTGCTGGGCCGCAAAATTGTGCTAGTGGCCAACCTGGAACCCCGCAAACTGCGCGGCGTGGAATCGAACGGCATGCTGCTGGCGGCCACCGGTGCGGATGGCCGCCCGGTGCTGGCCACCTTCAGCGAGGAGGTGCCGAACGGAGCGAGGCTGAAGTGATGGCGGGATGGGGTCTGCGGGTCATGGTGCTGATTCCGCGGCTGCGCCTTTCCGCTGGGAGCTCCTGTTCCCAGCAACAAACCGTTGCCCGCCCTGCTGCTGCCTTGCGCGGGGCAGAAGCTTGCATCACCGTGAACGCGATGTACGTTGATTCCCACGCTCACCTGGAAGGCCCCGAGTACGATGCTGACCGCGCGGCCGTCCTCGAGCGAGCCCGCGATGCCGGGGTGCGCTACCTTTTGCTAATCGGCGGAGCAAGGGGCCCGGAGACGCTGGGTGCGGCCGTGGCAGCCGCGGATGCCAACCCAGTTGCCGGCGGTGGCCAGTGGATCTATGCCAGCGAGGGGATTCATCCCCATGAAGCATCGAGAGCAGATGCATCGCACTACGATATATTGCGCCGGCTGGCCCGGCACCCGCGGTTTTTGGCCATCGGCGAAATCGGGCTTGACTACCACTATGACCATTCACCACGCGGCGTCCAGCGTGAAGTTTTCATCCGGCAGCTCGAGCTGGCGCGGGAGCTCCGCCTGCCGGTGATCATTCACTGCCGCGAGGCGTGGGCGGACCTGCGGGCGATTATCGCCGAGCATTGGCAGAGCTCCGGCCTTGGCGGCATCTTGCATTGTTTCAGCGGCACCCGGGACGATGCGTTTGCGCTGATGGATTGCGGCTTTCTCGTCTCTTTTGCCGGCAACATTACGTTCAAGAAGGCCGACGCTCTGCGGAGCGTAGCGAGCCAGATCCCTCTCGACCGGCTGCTGACCGAAAGCGACTCTCCGTACCTGGCGCCGGTCCCGCACCGCGGGAAGCGCAATGAACCGGCCTTCGTTCGCGAGACCGCGCGCGCCCTGGCTGAACTCCGTGGCGTGGATGAGGCGGAGCTGGGGAGGCAGGCGGTCGAGAACTTTAAAGGGTTCTTTCGCCTGCCGGAAGGGCGCTCACTCAGCCCTTCGCGTTGACGGGTGAGAGTCCCTCGACTGGCCAGGCGAAATCCTTGAACTCCCCGGTATGGTCGAAGCCGCCCGGGGGGATCGGCTGCAAGGGCGCGGCGGGAATGCCGGCCTTGCGCACGGCGGAGAGCACTTCCGCCTCGTGGAGGCGCGAGGCGTCGTATTCCACGAGGAGGTGGTCGCCGTCGACGTCCAGGCTGCGGATGCCGTAGACGGTGGAAAGGTTTCCCAGGCGAGCGTAGTCCTTCATGTCGAGCGGGCGCGTTAGCCGGTAACGCGTCAACAGGAACGTCATGGCGCAAGCCTCCGAACAACAGATGATATACCACGCCGCGCCGAGCGGGCCGGCGACGCGTGCTATTTGCTGGTTCATGCCAAGCACGTTTCGAGCGGCCTATCGCCTTTACTTAAAGCGGCAGGTGCCGGAGGCGGAGTGCGTTAGCGATGACCGAAACGGAGCTGAAAGTCATGGCCGCGCTAGCCACCACCGGGCTCAGCAGCAGCCCGAACCACGGATAGAGGACGCCGGCCGCCAGCGGAATAGCCAGCGAGTTGTAGAGGAAGGCGAGGAAAAGGTTCTGCCGGATGTTGCGCATCGTGGCGCGGCTGAGGCGGCGGGCCCGAGCGATACCGCGCAGGTCGCCTTTTACCAGAGTGATACTCGCACTCTGCATCGCTACGTCGGTCCCCGTGCCCATGGCGATGCCCACGTCGGCCTGAGCGAGCGCCGGGGCATCGTTGATGCCATCGCCCGCCATGGCCACCTTGTGCCCCTGCGATTGCAACCGCTTGACGAACTCCCTTTTATCCTGGGGCAGTACTTCCGCCACCACTTCGTCCAAGCCGAGCTCGCGGCCCACGGCCTCGGCGGTGGCGCGATGGTCGCCGGTAAGCATGACGATCCTCACACCATCGCTGCGCAGCATGGCGATGGCCTCGCGGGTGGATTCCTTGACCGGATCAGAAACGCCCAGCAGGCCGGCGAGGGTTCCGTCCACGGCCACCAGCATCACGGTGTAGCCCTCGCGGTGCAGGTCGTCGGCTCGCGCTGCCCACTCCGCCAAGGCGGTGCCCGCACCGATCTCCTCGCACAGCCTGGCATTGCCGACAGCCACGGTGTGCCCGTCCACCTGCCCCAGGACGCCTTTCCCTGCGAACGATCGGAAGCCTGTCGGGTCGGACAAACGGAGATTCCTCTCCTGCGCCGCTGCCACAACAGCGGCCGCCAGGGGATGTTCGCTGGCACGCTCGATGCTGGCGGCCAGGCGCAAAACCTCCGCCTTCTCCCAGCCCGGGGCAGCCACGAGTTGGGTCAAGCGCGGTTTGCCCTCCGTGAGCGTTCCGGTCTTGTCCACCACCAGCGTGTCCACCTTCTCCAGGGCCTCGAGGGCTTCGGCGTTCCTGATCAACACGCCGGCAGTAGCGCCGCGCCCTGTTCCCACCATGATGGACATGGGGGTGGCGAGCCCCAGCGCGCAAGGACAGGCGATGATGAGCACCGTCACAGCGCTCAGGAGCGCGTGCGCCAGGCGCGGGCTGGGACCAAACAGGGCCCAGGCCACGAACGTGACCGCGGCGATGGCAATAACCGCTGGCACGAACCAGCTGGCCACCCTGTCGGCCAGGCGCTGAATAGGTGCTCGGCTACGCTGGGCCTCGCTCACCAGGTGCACGATCTGCGCCAGCAGCGTCTCATGACCTACGCGCGTGGCCTCCATCACCAGGCTTCCGGTCGTGTTGACCGTGCCGCCGATCAGCCGGCTGCCAGGCTCCTTTTCCACCGGATTGGGCTCGCCGGTGACCATGGATTCATCCACGTAGCTCGACCCTTCCAATACCACACCGTCCACCGGAATTTTCTCCCCAGGGCGCACGCGCAGCCGGTCGCCCGGTGCGACGCGCTCCAGCGGAATGTCCTCTTCGCTGCCGTCCTTGGCGATGCGCCGGGCCGTCTTGGGAGCGAGCGCCAACAATGCTCGGATGGCGCTCGAGGTGCGGCTGCGCGCTCGCAGCTCCAGCACCTGGCCCAGCAGCACCAACGTGGTGATGGCTGCTGCCGCCTCGAAGTAGACAGGCACTTGGCCGCTCGTGTCCCGAAAAGTCTGGGGAAACCGGTCGGGAAAGAGGGCGGCCGCCAGGCTGTAAACGTAGGCGGTGCCCGTCCCCAAGGCGATCAGAGTGAACATGTTCGGGCTGCGGTTCATCAGGGAGGCCCAGGCGCGCTCGAAGAACGGCCATCCACCCCAAAGGACTACCGGCGTGGCCAGTGCAAGTTGTGCCAGCACCCGAGTGTGGCCGCTGAGCCTGTCGGCCGCCGACCACATCGCCGCCATGCCCAGCAAAACCATGGGCGCTGTCAGCAGAAGGCTTGCCCAGAAGCGGCGCGTCATCCCGGTCAGCTCAGGATTGGGCTCCTCATCAGGCGAGACGGTTCGCGGTTCAAGGGCCATCCCGCAAATAGGACAGGCCCCCGGCTGCGCGCGCACCACTTCGGGATGCATGGGACAGACGTATTCGGTTCGGAGGACGGTCAGGCTGGGCTCAAGCGCCATGCCACACTTCGGACAGGCACCCGGGCCGGTGGCGAGCACATCGGGATCCATCGGGCAGAAATAGGTGCCTTCCTGGGCTGCCGATGCGGGAGTGTGGCCGGGGGCCGGGGCAACTCGAGCACTACCTGCGCGCTCGGTTGTCCAATACTTCGATGGCTCGGCACGAAACCTCTCCAGGCATCCCTTGCCACAGAAGTAGTAGGTGCGGTCGTTGTGCTGGAAGTGCAGCGCCTTTTCCCGCTGCACTTGCATGCCACAAACGGGGTCTTGGGCGGATGTTCCCACAGGCAGCGGCGCTTTAGCGTTTCTCGACACGTCCACCTAGTAGGGATGAATCTCTTTCAACCTCAGTTCCCATATAACCGCAGGCGGCGCAACCCGCAAGGGGACCCAGCAACTTTGCCGGGTCCGGCGTGTTGTAAGTATAGCGGTGGTGTGCTCGGGAGCCAGTGGGCGGCCATAAGCGCGGCGCGTTGTGGTATGGTGAGGGGCGCGCTCATGGAAGCAGGAGAGGGGAGCGGACTTTGGCAAAAGGCGTAGCCCCGGGCTGGGAAGGCGTGCACGCCCATTGGCGCGGGCTGCCGTATGCTCTGCTGGTCCTGTCATGGGTAGCACCTATCGGGGTGGCTCAGGATTGTGACCTCCCGGACGAGTGTTTCGACCGGTTTCTCATCGAGCCCCGCGGCTTCACTGCCTACGAAGACTTCTCCCTCAGCACGGACTCCTTCGGACAACTCTTCCGCTTTGATACCAACCTCGGCTACGACTTCAACCGCCACTTTAGCGCGGATGCCGGTATCCCGCTCTATATCGCTCACGACACCCGGCCGCCCACAGACTTCAGCGCTTTCAAAAGGACGGGAGGCGGCCCCGGCGACGCCTATATCGACTTGCGCTTCACGCTCCCGCTTTCCAGCTTCACATTTACCTCGATATTAACAGGGACTGCCCCCACCGGCAGGAAGTCAGCAGGGTTGAGTACGGGGCGGGCGACCTTCAGCTGGGATAACCGCTTGGAGCGCGATGTGGCGGCGTTTCACCTGTTTGGTGCGGTAGGGGTAGCCAATAGTATTTACGACACGACATATTTTGTTCGCCCATTTACAACCTTGGGCTTTGTGACCCACTTGGAGGCGGGCGGCCTATATCGGGTGCGTGGCTCGCTGTCAGTCGGTGTTTCACCCTACGCGGACCTTACGTCCGGCCAGCAGAAGCTATTCAGCCGGCTGCTGTCGGTTGGCGGACGGCCCCAGACAGCTCCTCCGCCCTCGCACGAGCCACCGAATGCTCCGCCCGGATTGCCACCTCCGTCTTTCTTCGCCACCTGTACCGGCGCCACCGCCTTCGCTTGCGCTGCCGAAACGGTCGGGTCAGCCGCCCTGACCCGCGATTATGGCGGTACGGCCTGGGCCATGTGGAGCGCCACACGCGAACTAACCTTCCGCGCCGCCTATACGCGAAGTGTCGGCTATAACTTTAACACCTTCTCGGCGGGTGTCACTGTGAGACTTGAGCCGTTGTTCCACAAGGCCGGAGGGGCGCTCATCCATCGCGGAAGAGACGCAACCGGTGACTAGGGGCTTCCGCTGCGGCGAAATCGACGGCTCAGAAGCCTTGGCCACGCTCGTGCCCGCTCCCCCGCATGGGCCAATTCTTCAACGAATTCCGCTATGCGCGGATCGTCCCAGTCGATGGCGCCAATGATCTTCTCAGCTACCCGCCCTTGCCGGTCAAGGATGTAGGTCTCGGGGAACTTGTAGGTGCCGTAGCGGCCGGCAAGGCGCTGGTCCGGGTCGCGTCCAACGGGATAAGAAATGCGGTAGCGGCCCACGAAATCTCTCAGCGCTGTTTCGTCTTGGTCCACGCTCACTCCGAGCACAGCAACGTCTTGGCTCCGCATCCTTTCGGCGAAACGCTCAAGGCTGGGTGCCTCCTCGACGCAGGGCGGACACCAGGTAGCCCAGAAGTTGAGCACCACGACCTGACCACGATGGCGCTCCAGCGTCAGCCAGTCAGCAGTCAGCGTCGGGATGTTGAAGTCCCACGCTGCGTCACCGACCTCAAGCGGGTGAGTACTCGTGGGGTGAGCGACCGCCAGAACAACCGCGACGGCGGCGGCCGCCAGGATCAAAACCAGGAGTGCATTTCGCTTTCCCGCAGCGCCCACGGAATCTTCCTACCATAGTACCACTCAACTGTGGGTATAATGAGGGTTGGATTCGGTTCGTTCCCAGCATGCCAGCCACCTTTCTTCCTCTGGTCAGGATGTCCGGGTGTCGGTAATTATCCCTGTGCGCGACGAGGAGGTGAACCTGGACCGGGTCATCCGCAGCCTGGCGCAACAGCAAGGGGTGCGGGAAATCCTGGTTGTGGATGACGGATCGACGGATGGCACGGCAGCCATTCTCGGCAGTCTGGAGCAGGCGGTTCCCCTTTTGCGTGCGATCCGCGTGGATGGGTTGCCCGCCGGGTGGACGGGAAAGGTGCATGCCGCCGCCCTGGGGGCCAAGGAAGCTCAGGGAGAATGGTTCCTCTTTACCGACGCGGATACCGAGCACCTTCCAGGGAGCGTCGCAGCGCTCGTGGATCTGGCCGAGCGTGAAGATGCCGCTCTGCTGTCCGTTTCGCCGGGGCAAGTGACGCCAACCTGGTGGGAGAAGGCGGCTATTCCCCGGATTTTTACTGAGTTGGCCCAACTGTATCGCTTTGAGGAGGTGAGCGATCCTGCCTCCACGGCGGCTGCGGCCAACGGCCAGTACATGCTCATTCGGCGCGACGCTTACGAGCGCGCCGGGGGATGGGAGGCGGTGCGCGATGAGCTACTCGAGGACGTGGAGCTGGCGCGCCGCATCAAAGCGAAGGGAGGAAAGGTATTATTTCTTCCGGGCGCCACCTGGGTGCGAACGCGTATGTATCGCACCTTCAGCGCCATGTGGAAAGGGTGGACGAAGAACCTTTACCTCATCTACGCCCGTAACCTGCGGAGCATGGCCGCTAGCCTGGCTAAGGCGTGGCTGCTCGATCTACTCTTGCCCACTGCTTATGTGGCCGCGTGCGTTGGGCTGCTCGTTTCTCCCGGGCGAAGCTGGCTTTGGCTGGCGGTGGTGGGCGCCTGGGCCTTGCTGATGGCACGACTGCACGCGTACCGGAGTTCGTTGAGGAGACTTGGCTTGGACCCGGCGCTGGCCAACTACTTGGTGCCGGGTGCAGCATTGTTCGGTCTGCTCCTGCTGAGTTCAGCGTACGCCCACTGTTGGACCGGAAAGGTAGAGTGGAAGGGAAGGGTGTACCAGACTCGATCGCCGAAGCAGGCAGTGTAAGGGCTGGCGCGCGAGCGGCCGCGTTACTTCGAGATGACCGCCCGGTAAATTGGAAACTACGGCCCTCTTCCAGCGAGGACAACGCGGGATTAGACTGGAGGATTTCAGTCTTTGGAATTATGATTTATGTGACGCGCAAGGCAGAATTCTCCGCCTCACACTATTACCACAATCCGAGCCTCAGCCCCGAAGAGAACCGTCGTATGTTCGGCAAATGCAATAACCCGCACGGCCATGGCCACAACTATACGCTGGAGGTTACGGTGGCCGGCGAGATCGATCCCGCGACGGGCATGGTTCTGGATCTCAAGGATCTCAAGCGGATCCTGGAAGCCGAGGTGATCCAGCTGATGGACCACAAATTTCTCAACAAGGAGGTTCCCGCTTTCGCTTCCAAGATTCCCACCACCGAGAACATCGCTATCGAAATCTGGAACCTGCTGGCACCCAAACTGACCGTCGGCCGGCTGCATCGAATCAGGTTGTACGAGACGCCGGACCTGTTTGTGGATTACTACGGCGACTGATGATTTATCTCACAAGGCGTTATCGCTTTTCTGCCTCACATCGCCTGCACCGCGACGCGCTGAGCGAGGAGGAGAATGCGCGCCTCTACGGCAAGTGCAACAGCCCCTACGGACACGGCCACAACTACGTGCTGGAAGTGACCCTCGCCGGCCCGGTAGACCCGGCGACGGGTATGCTCTGCGACCTCTCGCAGCTAGACGCCACCGTGGACCGTGAGGTGATCCAGCGTTTTGACCATACCCACCTCAACCTCGATGTGGAAAATTTCCGCAGCCGGGTGCCCACCACCGAGAACCTGTGCGTCGAGATCTTCCGCCTGCTCGAGACCAAGGTCCCCGGGGGGGACGGCGTGCGTTTGGAACGCGTGCGGCTGGAAGAAACCAGCTCCAATTACTTCGAGTACGAGGGCGAGCATGCAGGCGCCCTCTCCAGGAGGCGCGTTTGAAGGGGGATCTCGAGAATACTTGCGTGCGGGAAGGCCGGGAGGATGCGCCGAGGTCTTCCGCATCCGACCTTTCCCTGGAGGAGAACCTGCGGCAGATTCTGGTGGAGCTGGGTGAGGACCCCAACCGCGAGGCGTTGGTGAAGACTCCCCGCCGCGTCGCCAAGTCGCTGCGCTTTCTCACGCGCGGATACCGGCTCGATATCGATAAGGTGTTGAACGGCGCCCTCTTCGATGTCTGCTACGACGAGATGGTCATCGTTAAGGACATCGAACTGTTCAGCCTTTGCGAACATCACTTGCTACCCTTTTTCGGCCGGTGTCACGTCGCTTATATCCCCAAGCGCAAGGTGATCGGGCTCAGCAAAATTCCGCGGATTGTGGAGGTGTTCGCGCGGCGACTGCAAGTGCAGGAGCGGCTCACCACTCAAATTGCCCGCACCATCATGGAGAAGATCGATCCCCTAGGCGTTGGCGTGGTGATCGAGGCGCGCCACCTATGCATGATCATGCGCGGCGTCGAGAAGCAGAATTCCGTCGCGGTGACGTCCGCCATGCTGGGCGCCTTCCGTGACAATCCGCAAACGCGAGAGGAATTTCTGACGCTGGTGAGAGGAAATTAGCGGCGTGCCCTCGCGCCTGCGCATTACACCTCGCCTCCCGCAAGAGCTCATGGCTAGCCAGAGATTGAAAGGCAAAGTCGTGCTGGTCAGCGGTGCCAGCCGGGGTATCGGTCTGGCTATCGCTGAGCTGTGCGGAAGCGAGGGCGCAATCCTGGTGCTAGTGGCCCGCCGCAGCCGCGCCTTGGCAGAGGCTGCCAGGCGCATTCGCGGGCAGCCTCTGGTTCTACCGGCAGACATCACCCAGCCCCAGGAAGCGGATGCTCTATTCCGCCGCGTGCAACAGCGCTTCGGGCGGCTGGACGTGCTCGTGAACAGCGCCGGCGTCTTCACTTTCAAGCCCTTTCGCCAGACCACGCTCGAGGACTGGTGCGCCAACCTAGAATCGAACCTCACGTCGCTGTATCTTACGACTCGCGCCGCCCTGCCGTTGCTTCGTCGCAGCCGGGGACCTCACATCGTCAATATCCTTTCCATCGCCAGCCGGCAGGCTTTCCCGAATTGCTCTGCCTACTGCGCCGCCAAGTTCGGCGCCCTGGGTTTCACCAGCGTGCTTCGGGAGGAGTTGCGGCCGCGAATCCGGGTGACGGCGGTCCTGCCAGGGCCCACCAACACGCGGATGATCCGCGAATTCGGGTTTCCCGTGCGGCGTGCCAGCTTGGTGCAACCGGGCGACGTGGCGCAAGCAGTCCTTGCCGCGCTTTTGCTGGCGCCGCGCGCCAGTGCGGACGAAATTGTGGTGACGCCCTCGCGCGGCAAGCTGTAAGTCAGTTATTGGAGTGAGCTTGAAGCAATTCGGCTAGGAGCCGCTTCCTGAAAACGCCGGCAGCCTGCATAGCGCCTTCTTGACGCCAGGAGGCTTCCGCCTCAAGATGCGCCAACGGAGGATATGGCATGGCGGAAGCTCCTCCAAGAGCACTACCCGGAATTCGCATCGGTCACGCCAGCGACTATGGCGGCCTTACGGGATGCACGGTGGTTCTGTGTGAGCGCGGTGCCGTATGCGGGGTCGATGTTCGTGGCTCGGCCGCGGGTACGCGCGAGCTGGCTGCCTGCGAAGCGGGACACATCGTGGAGCGAATTCATGCGATTCTGCTAACGGGTGGTAGCGCCTTCGGGCTCGATGCAGCGACTGGCGTCATGGAGTATCTCGAGCGGCGCGGTGTCGGCTTTCCAGTCGGCGCCGGCGGCAGGCTGCGAATTCCGATCGTGCCCGCCGCCGTTATCTTCGACCTGAACATAGGCTCCGCCACCGCACGGCCCAGCTCCCGTATGGCGCGGCGGGCGTGCCAAAATGCCTTAACGGTGGTTGCCGAAGGCTCCGTCGGAGTGGGCACCGGAGCCACCGTGGGTAAGCTTTTCGGCGTGCGACAAGCGACTAAGGGAGGTGTGGGATTCGCTAGCCTGACGATGGCCCGAGGGATCAAGGTACAGGCGCTGGCCGTCGTGAATGCCTTTGGTGACGTCGTGGACCCGTCCATGGGAGAGGTGGTCGCGGGTGCCCGCGCGGCGCCGGATTCGTCGCGCTTTGTTCGCACCGAGGAACAGATGATGCAAGGGGTTGTGCGAAAGAGTTTCGGCAATACAACGCTGGTCGTGGTTATGACCAACGCCCAGCTGGGGAAACTCGAAGCAACGAAGGTGGCACAAATGGCGCACGATGGCTTGGCACGCACCATCCGTCCGGTACACACTCGATTTGACGGCGACTTGGTGTTCGCGCTTTCCCTGGGTGCGCGGCGTGTTGACACGAACGTGGTGGGGACAGGCGCTGCCGAGGCGACTGCCCGGGCGATCCTGCGCGGTGTGCGAACGGCGCACAGCCTAGGCGGTGTGCCCTCGTGTGCCGATTTGCATGCGTAGGCCGCCGTACAGCTTGCTCCTGGCAAGGCTCCTTGTGCTTCTGCTGCGAAGGGTAAGGAACGCCTACGGAAGAAACAATGTATACGGCCCTGTGCGCCGTGGTTTGATAAGTGCCGAATCGAAGGCGGTTGTTTGTTTACAAGCGAGTCGAAAAGCACGGCCGGAAGAACAGCAATGAGGACCTTGACCCGTTCCTTGCCGCTCGGAGCCTTGTTGGAAGGCCAGGTGGCGGTCGTGACGGGTGGTTCGCGAGGAATCGGCGCGGCGACTGTCCGACTGCTGGCACACGCAGGCGCAAAGGTCGTCTTCAACTACCACCAAGCGGGAGGAGCGGCGCGGACACTGGTGCGCGAATTCGAGGCCGGTAGTGTTGTGGCCGTTCGCGCTGATGTCTCGAAGATGCGCGATGCCGCCCGGCTGATCGGAACGGCGGTGAAGCGATTCAAGCGGTTGGATATCCTGGTGGCCAACGCCGGTATCTGGCCAGCCGACCCGCTGCCAGTCGAGCGCATCAGCGAGCGCGATTGGGACGAGCTGATGGGCGTTAACCTGAAGGGCGTCTATAGCGTCATCCACTATGCAGTCCCTCACATGAAGCGACAGAAGTACGGGCGCATCGTCGCCATCTCTTCGACTTCCGGCCAGCGCGGCGAGGCCTTTCACACTCATTACAGTGCATCGAAGGGGGGAATTATCAGCTTCGTGAAAGGACTTTCGACAGAGCTGGCCCGGCACGGCATTCTGGTGAACGCGGTAGCACCTGGTTGGGTAGACACGGACATGTGTGCTCCCGTGGTGAAGAACAGGCGACAGTTGCGCGCCGTTTGTGCGGGAATCCCTCTTGGGCGCTTCGCCACGCCGGAGGAGATCGCCACGCCCATTCTTTTCTTAGCCTCAAACATGGCATCCTACATAACGGGCGAGATACTCAACGTGAACGGGGGAAACGTGCTTTGCGGTTGAGAGCGAACGGCCTTACCGAAACGAGCCGCACCATGACGACGCGAGCGCCGATCTCCGCGGTGCTATTGCTATCGATCCTCTACCCCTCGCCTGTTGCTTCCAGCTTCTCCGCGCCAGCCGGTGGTCGCGCCCGAATGGCGCTCCTACAAGCGGCTTCTAACCTCCCGTCGCGCGTTGATCCCAAAGCCCAGGAGATTTTGGATCGCACCCTCCAAGCCTTGGGTGGTCCGGCGTTTTTGCACTTCCGGACCCTGACGACGCGCGGCCGCGTGTTCTCCATCGACGATGGCGCTACCTCTGGTTTTGTGACCTTCGAGAGCGAGGTGGAATATCCGGACAAGCGGCGGTTCGCTTATGGAATGGGCAAGAAGAAGCCCATCGTTCTCTTCAACAATGGGGACCGCGCCTGGGAAATCGACCCCATGGGTCTCACCCACCAGCTCCCTGAGCAAGTCGAGCGCTGGAAAATCACGAATCGCTATAGCCTGGAAAACCTGTTGCGGCTTCGCATCCACGAGCCGGGAGTCCTCATCCAGGATGCTGGCACCGACTTCGTAGACAACTTGGCGACGCGCGTGATCGAAATTGTCACGGCCAGTCACGACGAAGTGAAGCTTTACGTGAACCAGAAGGACTTCCTGCCCGTGCGCATCGCCTACACGGTGCGCAACGCGAGGACGGGAGAGAGGCAGGAATACGTCGATTCATACGCGGACTACCGCAATATCCAAGGCATCCAAACCCCCATGCACATCACTCGGTACCTGGATGAGGAGCGCCAGGCGGAGATTTTCCGCAACTTTGCCCGGTACGACGAAATCTATCCGGCCAATTACTTTCAGCCACCAACGGAATGAGGCGAGGGATACGTCTGCTATAATGACATCCGGAGGCGCAGTGAAGCAGTCTTTACGGTTGCGCTCCACCACCATTCTCAGCGTGCGGCGGGATGGCCGGCTGGCGATGGGAGGCGACGGCCAGGTCACCATGGGGGAGAGCGTTGTTAAGCAAAGAGCGCGCAAAATCCGCCGCCTCTTCAACGACAAGGTGTTGGCTGGGTTTGCGGGCAGCACGGCGGACGCACTATCGCTCTTTTCCCGCTTCGAGCAGAAGCTGGAGGAATACCACGGCAATCTGAGCCGGGCCGTCGTCGAGCTCGCCAAGGACTGGCGGACGGATCGGGCTCTGCGGCACCTCGAAGCACTTTTGCTGGTCTGCGACGACAAGGTGACATACTTAGTCAGCGGCAACGGAGACGTCATCGAACCGGATGATGGCATTGTGGCGATCGGCTCGGGAGGACCCTACGCCCTCTCCGCCGCCCGCGCTTTGGCGAAGCATACGTCGATGAGCGCACGGGAGATTGTTCAGGAGGCCATGCAGATCGCTGGCCAAATCTGCATCTTCACCAATGAGGAGATTGTGATCGAGGAGCTATAGCTGCCCGGCGGAAGCGGAAGGTTTGCCCGCAGCTCTCGCGAGCAACCATTGCTGCCCGAAGCGGTGAAGACCGGAGTGAGCGCAAAGGCTGAGGCTGAACCGTCAAGTCAGAGGGCCGGGCGGCTGTAGCGGTGAACCCAGGCACAGGCAGGGAGCGCCGCAAAACTTATGGTGTTTTACTTGCCCGAGAGCATGGAGTCCGCAGCGACGCTGGAGGAGATGACTCCCCGCCAGATCGTCGCGGAGCTGGACAAGCACGTGGTGGGCCAGGCGGAAGCCAAGCGCGCGGTGGCCATCGCCCTGCGCAACCGCATCCGCCGGCAGAAGCTTCCCGAAGAGCTGGCGGAAGAGATCCTGCCGAAGAACATCATCATGATCGGGCCCACGGGCGTGGGTAAAACGGAAATCGCTCGCCGCCTCGCCCGCCTCACCAACTCCCCGTTTCTCAAAGTAGAAGCTTCCCGTTTCACTGAGGTGGGCTATGTGGGACGCGACGTGGAGTCCATGATTCGTGACCTCGTGGAGATTGCCATTGACATGGTGCGCGAGGAAAAGGTGAATGAGGTGGCAGATAAGGCCGAGCAGAACGCCGAGGAGCGCCTGCTTGATCTGTTGCTGCCGCCGCGTGAGGCCAAGGAAAGAACGACCGGCGACGATGGTACCACCTCCATCGCCGAGGCGGCGCAGCGGACGCGTGAGAAGCTGCGTGCCCAGCTCCGCGAGGGCAAGCTGGACGATCGGTTGGTCGAGGTCGACGTTCGCGAGCGCAGTTTCCCGGCTTTCGAGATCATCTCTTCCCAGGGTATCGAGGAGATGGACATCAACATCAAGGATATTCTTCCCGGCATCTTCGGCCAGCGCTCTAAGAAGCGCAAGATGCGCGTCGCGGAAGCCATGGACTATCTCATCCAGGAGGAGGAGAATCGCCTGATTGACATGGATCAGGTCACGCGCGTGGCGGTGGAGCGCGTCGAGCAATCGGGGATTATCTTTCTCGATGAAATTGACAAGATTGCTGGCCGCGAACGCGGCCATGGGCCTGACGTGAGCCGTGAGGGCGTTCAGCGCGACATCTTGCCTATCGTGGAAGGGACGACAGTCAACACGCGCTACGGCATGGTGCGCACCGACCATATCCTGTTTATCGCTGCGGGCGCGTTCCACGTCAGCAAGCCTTCCGACCTCATTCCTGAGCTGCAGGGCCGCTTTCCTATTCGCGTCGAGCTGCATTCGCTGACCGTTGAAGACTTCATCCGCATCCTCAAGGAGCCGCAGAGCGCGCTTGTGAAGCAGTACACCGCACTGCTCGAGACGGAAGGTGTGAAGCTCACTTTCACCGATGACGCGCTGGAGGAAATCGCAACCTTTGCCGCCAGGGTCAATGAGCAGACAGAAGACATCGGCGCCCGCCGCTTGCACACCATCATGGAAAAACTGCTGGACGAAATCTCCTTCGAGGGGCCAGACCTGAAGAAGAAGAATATCCGTATAGATGCTGCCTACGTGCGGAAGCAGCTTGCCGACATTGTCAAGAATCAGGACCTGAGCCGGTATATTCTGTAGCGCTTGAAATCCGGAGATCTTCCTTCCGGTTTCTGGAGCTGCGGAGCCGAGTGACTGCCCGCCACCACGCCACAGTTTCAAGAGCCAGCCAGACGCTCGCCGCGCTCGCGGCCAGCGCGCTAGTTGTCTCGTGCGCTGCCCAAGCTCCGCCGCAACCTCCCCGCGTGGAGGTGCCTCAGGCGGTTGCGGACCTGGCCGTTCGACAGGTCGGAGCTACCCTCGAGCTGAGTTTCACTCTTCCCAAGCTGGCTATGGATGGCGAGCAGCTCACCAAGCCCCTCGAGATCCAAATCTTGCGTGGAACCGCGCCCGCACCAGGAAACGGATCCACCGTATTGACTCCGTGGGTGAGCCTGAGTGCTGCTGACGCAGCCCGATTCCAGCGCGGCCCTAAGATTGCCTATTCTGAAGGGTTTTCTCAGGAGCAGCTCCGCCAGTCGGTGGGGACGAGGTTCACCTTCGCCATTCGCACCCTTACCCGCGGCTTTCGCGGCCGTCCCATCTTTAGCCCGGTTTCACAACCCGTATCCTTTACTCTGCTTGACGTCTCGGAGCCAGTCGGCGACGTGATGGCGCAGGTCACCGAGCGTGCCATCGTGTTGACGTGGCCGGCTCCTTCACGCAGTCTCACGGGTGGACCGGTGCAACGTCTTTCCGGCTATCACGTCTATCGCAGCGACGGCGATCGGCCGCGCGGCGCGGGTGAGTCGGCTGCACAGGACTTCCGGCTTGTCGGCCAGCCGGGGGGCACGCGATTCGCCGATTCGGAGTTCCGGTTTGGGCATACTTACGCGTACCGCGTGCGGGCGGTATTCAAGCAGGATGCCGAGATCGCAGAAAGTTCGGATTCGCCGCCGGTGTTTGTGCATCCCGTCGATGTGTTTCCTCCTGCTCCTCCTACAGCGCTTACCGGAACCTACACCGGAGCACAGGTCGAGCTGATATGGAATATCAGTAAGGAAGCGGATCTGGCAGGGTACAACGTTTACCGGAGCGAGGGCACGGGTTTCAGGAAGCTCAACAGCGCATTATTGCCGACTCCGGTCTATCGCGACGCGGACGTCGTGCCGGGGCGCACTTACGCATACCGCGTCACGGCGGTGGACCAGGCGGGTAACGAGAGCGCACCGAGCGAGGTGGTGAGGGTCGCGGTAGAGTTGCAGGGAGTGGTGAAGTGATTCATAAGCCTGGGACTTCCGGAAGGAATGTGTTCTGGTCTGCCCTAGGGCTTGGTTTCACTCTGGGATCCGAACGGACGCCGCAGACCGGCCTGCACCGCAGCCACAGCGCTCGGATAGGCGCTGGCCGTGACCGAGGCCGAGCGATACTGGGCCAGCGCCGCTTCTCGCTTTCCCTCCACGTCATACAGGCGGCCCAAGTAGATGTGTGACCAGGTCACGATGCGAAGATCCCGCGCCACGTCGAGCGTCTTCAGAAAGTATTCTTCCGCCAGGTCCGGTTTCCGTAGATTGCTGTCAGCGACGGCTATGCCGAATAGCGCGCGCTCGTCCTTGGGGTCGAACTTCTGAAGCACTTCCTGAAATGCCGCTTTCGCTTCGATGTACTTGCCCTCGAAGATCAGGTCGTCAGCCTGGTTCAGTAGCCGATCCTTGGGAGAAAGGGGGGGCGACGCACCCTGCACCTGGTTACCGGAAGCAGGCGAGGTTGCCCCCGCAAACTTGACAGAGGCGAGGCGCTGCCTTTCGTCCTTGAGATTGATCTTCAGAATCATTTCCTTGTAGAAGACACTCATCGAGGCGGGCTGCCGCCGGAACTCATCCAGCGCCTGGTAGAAATAAGGGACCAGGATCAAGCCGGAAGCAGTCAGCTGGCCCACCGCTCGGTCAGGCTGGGCCATTTTGTCCATGCGTAGCTCAGCGGCCCGGATCAGACATTCCGTGACCAGCAGGGAGAAGTCCTCCTTGAAGTCGGAGCTCAAGGCGGGGGCGCGCCGCGCGATCTCTTGCAGAGAGGCCTTCTGGTGAATCTCGGCCGCGTATTTTACGGCCAGCGGATCGAGGAGAAAGTGGAGATACTGATGGCGGATCTCGGCGAGTTTGAGTTGCGCCGATGGTGTAATCACCAAGTAGTAGTTCTCACCGTAGATTCGCGCCTGCACCTGTTCCGGCGCGCCTAAAAGGCAGAGATTGATGGTGTACGTGCGCCCGAGATACGCGCCTGCGGGAAACCGAAGGTAGGCGTCCGTGAGCGCGATCGTATGGCGCACTTCATCGCCGTAACGCGCCAGGGCCTGGTCGTACCTCGGCCTGACTTTCGCCCAGAGCAGCTGCAGGTCCGCTTGCTGGTAGAATCGCCGCAAAAGGGGGACGAACCCTTTGAGTGCCTTGGCATCAGGGGGTAGATCGGTTTCCGGGACCGTGAAGCTGAACTGCGGTGGCGGGCCGAGAAACAACGCGAGCGAAACGAACTGAGCAAGGTCGGCCGCGGCATTACCGACCTCTCGATGATCCGCGTAGAACTTTCGCAGCTCGTCCCGGACTGGAATGGGGAGCTGTTCAAGGACGTTTCGCACCTGTTCGCGGGTGTCGTCGCCCGCAGGACTGCCCAGCCCCGAGTCGTAGCCCGCCGCATTGAGGGCTGCTAGGACACAAAAAAGCTGCTCGTTCGAGTCCAGAACGACGTTCCCTTGCTGGGCTCGGGCGGCGGGCGGAGAGGCAATTAAACCGGCGGCCAACACCCAAACGAGAAGACGCGAAGCGTGCCCAGAATAGAGCGCCGCTTGCCAAGACTCAGTGAGTCTAACAGTTTGTGGTGTCGTTGGCATGTGATGTCATCTTAATCTCGCAGATCCATGTTGAGAGCTGAAAATGAGGAGTTCCGCCCAGCTGAGCAAGCCTCGGACGGATAATTGGTTAAGCGTGGTTTCGTGCTATGAGACCCTAGCCTCGAACCGTAATGCGCCTCAAGGAAAGAACGATGCGCCCTTCGGTGGGCTTCCCGAACAAAGTGGCGGGGTGGAAGAGGCTGAAGAGCATCATCTGCGCCAAGCCAGGCGAGGGCTGGCCAGAAAGCACCTTGTAATCCAGGACCCGTCCCGAGGCATCGATGTGCGTCAGCAAAGTCAGGCCCTGATCGCCCGTGTTGAAATCAATCGGAGCCAGAGCCTCGACCCGCGGTGGCGTGGCCAGCTGCAGGGGCACGTCCGGAGTGTTGGCACGTGGTGGGCTACCTGAGGCCATCAGCACCCCAAAGCAGATGACGGCTGTCAATACCGCGGTCGAAGCGGGAACCAGAAGCGGTTCTATCGCATTCTCAATCCGCACCCGCAGCCGCTCCAGAAGATTGCGGTGTAGCCGTTGAGAGAGCTGCACGCGGAGCCTGAGGGCAAGGTCTTCCGGAACGCGACGGTGTGGGAGCAACTTTAATTCAGCACGCACGGCTTGCAGGCTGTCCAGCGCGGCGCGGCATGCCTCGCAATAGCGCAGGTGAAAGCGCACCGCGGCGCTTGCCTCTCGGTCACACTGCCCGTCAACGTAGTCAGAGAAGAGCTGCCGCACTTCCAAGCACGATTCGAACATACGCGCCCCCGTTGTCCCCCGCCGCGGCCGGGAGCAATCCAGGCTCCTAACCCAGTATGCTTCCCAGTCGCCGCCTAAGCATTTCCCGGCCCCGTAGCAGTCTGGATTTTACCGTGCCCTCAGGGATGCCGAGGACTTCTGCAATCTCGCGATAAGATAGGTCCTCAATCTCGCGCAAAACTACCACTGCCCTGAAAACTGGTGGCAGGTCAGCGAGTGCCCGCTTTACCAGATCCTGCCGCTCCGCCTGTTCCAAAACTTGATAGGGGTTTGCCGTTCTCCCCGCCTGCTCTCTCCAGGATGCTGCGGTTTCCTCGTGCGACTCATGGTCGAAGGAAGCGGTCTCCCGCAGCCGGCGCCGCAACCAGCCTCGGCGATGATTTGAAATTTCGTGAAGGGCAATACGGTAAATCCACGTCTTGAGACTGCTCTGGCCGTGGAAATGTCGGATCCCTTTAAAGACCTTTACAAAGACCTCCTGCAGAACATCCGCTGCTTCCGAGTCGTTGCCCAGAATGTGCGAGATCAGGTTAAAAACGGGATTCTGATATACTCCCAGCAGGTAGGCAAAGGCATCCTCTGACCCTGCTTGCAATTCGGCTACAAGCGACGCCTCCGAAGCAACTGCCGGAAGCGATTGCGTGCGGTCAACCGCCAGATCCATTGAATGTGAGCGGGGCATCGCCAATGACAGAATAGCAGCTCCAGGGCGATCGTTCAAGAAACCGGCGGCCCCGGCAACTTTGACACCAGGAATCGACGATTTGTTCCTTGTCCGGTTGGGAAGCCCTAAATGGAGGGTACACTAGGACCCTGCCGTTAAGGCGAGAGCGAGATCATGAGTTATGAACGACAAGGTAAGTCTCGTTGAGGGGTGCTCGTTACGGGCACAGCAGACGCTGCGTCCGCCAGGGTAGCGATTGACAGCGGTTGCTCCCCGTGTTACAAGGAGGCCATCGAGCAGAACCGTGGGCCTGTGGCGCAGATGGGAGCGCGCATGACTGGCAGTCATGAGGTCGAGGGTTCGAATCCCTCCAGGTCCACCAGTTTTTTTGACGGGTTGGATCGGTTGACCTAAGTAACGGTAAGCTAGGTCGTTCACCGAGTAGAATGTCCGATTTGATTGCCCGCGGGCCGTCCTGTCGGGGGGACGGAAGCATGCGGCCTTTATTCCTTGTATCGGCTGTGTGCCTCCTCTGCGAGTCCAGCGCGTAAGGCATGCGACGATTCCCCCGCGCGCGAATTCGAGGGAGCCGGCCGTCGTGGCCTCAGCACGATCTGGCGAACCGGGATCATCGTGCCATGCCACGAACGGTTTGGCAACGCACTCTGACGGCTAATAATTACAGGGCCAGACAATACGGGTCTGGAGGATGTTTCCGATCCGCGACACAATTCCGAGCCGTAACCCTCCTATCGCGACCTGGCTACTGATTCTTATCAACAGCTTGGTTTTCTTCTTCGAGCTGGGCATGCCACCGCAGGAGCTGGAGCAATTTTTCCGCCTGTTCGGACTGGTGCCAGCGCGCTTCACCCATCCTGGATGGGCCGTCTTCTTTGGTTTGCCGGCGGATAACTACTGGCCTTTCCTTACGAGCATGTTTCTTCATGCGGGCTGGCTTCATATCATCGGCAATATGTGGGCTCTGTGGATATTCGGTGACAATGTGGAAGACCGAATGGGTCCGGTTCGGTTCTTGATTTTCTACCTGCTGTGCGGATTGGCGGCCGCGTTGGTCCAGTGGTTCACCAATCCGAACTCCACGGTTCCCACCGTGGGTGCCTCCGGCGCGATTGCAGGCGTTATGGGTGCGTATTTCTTCCTCTTCCCCTACTCCCGGGTCGTTGTCCTGGCTCCCATTCTGTTCTTTCCCGTCTTTTTTGAACTGCCGGCAATAACGTACCTAGGTTTCTGGGTGCTCACTCAAGTATTCGGCGGTACGCTATCGGCAGTGATTCCAGTCGGCGGGATCGCGTGGTGGGCGCACGTAGCTGGTTTCGCGGCGGGGATTGCTCTCCATTTTCTTTTCATCCGCAGAGGTAGGGCATACCGGCCGCCTTGCAGAGACGAATATGAAAGCGAGGTAGCCTGGGTACCCTTTGGTTACTGGGAGGACTCATGGTGACGCCTGGCGACATCCTTTGGCTCTTTTTCATGTTCTCGGCTCTTCAACCGGTCCTCAAGCAGCGATACCTGGAGGCTTCCCGGCAACGTCTCATCGCTAAGATCGAACGCCAGCGGAACTCTCGGGTCATTCTTCTTGTGCATCGGCAGGAAACCATGAGCATTTTGGGGTTCCCCGCCTTTCGCTACATTGATGTGAATGATTCCGAGGAGGTGCTGAGGGCCATCCACCTGACCGATCCCGCCATCCCCCTGGATATCGTGCTGCACACGCCTGGAGGCTTGGTACTCGCCGCTTTGCAGATTGCCCGCGCCATCCACAAGCACCCGGGCAAGGTTACTGCTTTCGTGCCACACTATGCGATGTCGGGCGGCACGCTGATCGCGTTGGCTGCCGATGAAATCGTCATGAGCGAGTATGCCGTGCTGGGGCCTGTCGATCCCCAATTGGGTCAGTATCCGGCCGCTTCAATTCTGAAAGCCGTTGCCAAAAAGCCAGTTGCCGAGGTGGATGACGACACGCTCATACTGGCGGACCAAGCGGAGAAGGCCGTATCCCAACTCCATCAGAGCGTGCGTGAACTGCTGGCCGACAAATGCTCACCCGAGAAGGCTGAAGAACTTGCTAGTTTGCTCTCCCAGGGCACCTGGACACACGACCACCCGATCACCTTTGAGACTGCAGCCAGCTTCGGCCTACCTGTAAGTTCGAATATTCCCGCCGAATTTCTCGACTTAATGAGCCTTTATCCGCAGCCGGTTCGGCGCCAGCCAACCGTGGAATACCTTCCGGAACCACGACGCTCAAGGGGCGTTCGGCGACCATCCGAGTGATTTTTGATCCAGCTTGGGGTTCAGAGTGAGTTGGAAGCGATTTTGTTCTATCCCGGTTGAACAGGACAGGGCATCGCCGCCAAGGCGGCTGCCCCCCCATGTCTGGGTCACCTTAGAGAAGCCACAACATCCCCCCCGCCCGGCATGGGAGCGGCGGGACCGCGTCGATCACGATGGACATAATAAGAAAGGTGAGAAAGACCCCGGGGTCGATTCGACCCCGGGGGTCCGTACAGGGTATGAGGTTACGTATGAGGCCAAGCCGCACTGCTACTTCGCCGGCTGAGCCGGTGCTGTGGCTGGCTGGGTCCCTTGACGAGCCTGCTTGGCCGAACGCTTGGACCCCTTGCGCGCCTGCTTGCGTTGACTCTTTTTGTGGGAATGCTTCTTCACTTTGGTGCTCTTGGCCTGCGTCGATTGCGCCATAGTTGTGGAAGTGGACTGCGTTCCTTGTGCTTGCGCAAACGAGGGGACACCCAAGGCAAGCACAAATACTAGGGTAGCGAAGATCGTGAGTAGCTTGTTTTTCATAGTCTATCCTGAACCTCCTTCCGGTTCAACCTTGGCTATAGCAATGTTCCTGCCAAACCTCTATCGCTCAAGTGGCAGAGTAAGTGTCGATTTATCAACCGACTGTGGCGGCTGTCAGCAAAGCCACACGCCATGCCGAGGGAAGCGGTGGAATTGCTCCACGCTTTCGTGTGCTGACCAGACGGAAGCGGGCGGTTGCGGAATGATAAGTGACCGGTTCGGAATTCAGAAGCCGGATGCACCCGAAGCAGCACCGGGCGGCGTATTGGGGGATGCGTCATTGCTCGCGTGACGTCATGTCGCCTAAATCGCTCGACTTTCGCGGTCTCCTCCGGCAAGCTAACTGTAAGCTGGAAGTACTCGATGGAGCTCTCACGCCGGCGAATCGTACAAATGTTGGCTGGCTGGGGTTTGTCGCCTATGGTAGGGCGGTTACCTGCCGCCGCAGTGCAGCCTGAGCCGGGCGGGGAACTCGGCGTGCCACTTTTTGAGGAAGTACCATCTTCGAAAAGCGGCATTGCCTGGGTTCACACTAACGCAATGTCCCCGGAGCGCTACCTGCCCGAGACGCTGCCGCCCGGTGTAGCTTTCCTGGACTACGACAACGACGGCTGGATGGACATCTACCTGGTCAACACGGGGCCCTGTGACTTTTACAAGCCCACGAAGCCTACTCCCAATGCTCTTTATCGGAATAACCGCGACGGCACCTTCACCGATGTGACAGATAAAGCCGGCGTACCTGGCGGAACTTTCGGCATGGGCGTGGCTGCTGGAGACTACGATAACGATGGTTTTCCGGACCTCTTCATCACCGCTTATGGCCGTTGTACTCTCTACCACAACCAGGGCGACGGTACGTTCCGCGACGTCACCGACAAGGCTGGCCTCGCTTGTCCCGGCTGGACTACCAGCGCGGTATGGTTCGACTACGATAACGACGGCCGCCTGGACCTGTTCGTTTGCAGCTTCGTGAATTATGGCCCGGAAAGCCGCCTGGCCTGCGGCGATAACCACTTGGGCCGCCACTACTACTGTATCCCGCGCGCCTTCAAGCCCACGCATAGCTTTCTTTTCCACAACAATGGCGACGGCACATTCACTGACGTGACGCGTGGCACCGAAATCGAGCGTGCGCTCGGGAAAGCCCTGGGCGTTGTGGCCACAGACATCAACAACGATCGCCGCCTGGATCTGTTTGTGGCTAACGATACCGTGCAAAACTTTCTATTCGTTAACCGTGGTAACAACAGGTGGGACGAAGTGGCGCTTGCTGCCGGCGTCGCTTACAGCGAGAACGGCGATGCTCGCTCTGGCATGGGTGTGGACGCGGCCGACTTCGACCAGGACGGTTGGCAGGACCTCTTTGTCAGTAATATTGACCAGCAGATGTATTCGCTTTATCGCAACGACCACGACGAGTCCTTCAGCGACGTCGCCCGGGCTAATGACGTCGCTCAGGCCACACGTCTGATGAGTGGCTGGGGACTGAAGTTCTTTGACTTTGACAACGACGGCTTTACGGACCTTTTTCTGGCCAACGGACACCCCGATGACATGGTAGAGCGCTACACCCTGAGCGTGAAATACAAGGAGCCCCTCCTCCTCTTCCGCCAGTACGGAGGCCGGCTACATGACATCAGTGCTCAGGCTGGTCCTATATTTCATAAAGATTTCGCTGCGCGCGGTCTGGCCATCGGCGATTACAACAACGACGGCCGCATCGATGTTTTGGTGGGGAACAACGGCGGGGCTCCGCTGCTGCTGAGGAACAATGCGGGGGCTGGTAACCATTGGCTAGGCTTAAAGCTGGTCGGCAGACATTGCAACCGCGATGCCGTCGGTGCGCGGATCATCTGGTCGGCCGGCGGTCTAAAGTGGTCGCGCTTGAAGACCGGCGGTGGCAGCTATCTCTCCTCACACGATCCCCGCGAAGTGCTGGGGCTCGGTCCCGCCAGAAAGGTCGATTGGGTGGAAATCCATTGGCCGCTGCCCAGCAGCCGAGTGGAGCGATTCGTCGACCTTCCGCTGAATCGCTACGTAACGCTGGTGGAAGGCGAAGGGCATGCCAACTGAATTACAGCACGAGCACGCAGGAAGGGGTTTCGAGGCCATGCCCAGCGGAGCGGTCTCGAGGATCGAGAGACTCTTCAAGCTCGAAGGGAACCACACCACGGTGCGGCGTGAGCTGCTCGGGGGGCTTACCACGTTTCTAACGATGGCCTACATCGTGGTCGTTAACCCGAGGATTCTGGCCGAAGCAGGCATGCCGCTCGACGGCGCCCTATTTGCCACTTGTGTCGCCTCGGCGGCCGCCACCCTAGTGATGGGCCTGTGGGCCAATTACCCAATTGCGCTGGCTCCTGGAATGTCGCTCAACGCGTACTTTGCCTACTCGGTCGTCATCGGCCGCGGAATTCCTTGGACTACGGCACTGGGCGTCGTGTTCCTTTCTGGAGTACTGTTTCTGTTTCTAACACTGACGCGGGTGCGCGAGCAGATTGTCAATAACCTCCCTGATTGCCTGAAATACGGCACCGCGGGAGGCATCGGACTCTTCATCGCTTTCGTCGGCTTGCGGAGTGCGAACCTGGTGGTGGGACACGCCTCGACGTTGGTACGTCTGGGCAGTTTTTCGGATCCGCGGGTCCAAGCCGCCAGTTTCGGGCTCATCCTCAGCGCGGTGTTGGTGGCACGCCGGGTGACCGGAGCGATCCTGCTGGGCATCCTCGCCACGACCGCCTATGGCATTCTGCGCGGGCTCACCCATTGGCCGCAGCAGTGGTTCTCCCTGCCGCACCCGTCTGGCACGTTGCTGAAGCTCGACGTGGCGGGCGCCACGCGCTTCGGTCTTCTAGAACTTGTCTTCGCTTTTTTCTTTGTCGATCTTTTCGACAACGTGGGAACACTGGTGGGCGTAGCGGAGCAGGCAGGTTTTATGCACGATGGTCGGCTACCACGCGCCAGCCGCGCCCTCATGGCAGATGCGGCTGGCACCATCTTGGGTGCACTGATGGGAACCTCTACGGTTACCAGCTACATCGAAAGTGCTGCTGGCGTGGCGGCGGGCGCGCGCACGGGCCTCGGCAACCTTGTGATTGCGGCGCTGTTTCTCCTGGCAGTTTTCTGCTCGCCCCTCGCCGCCGCCATTCCCGCCTACGCCACCGCGCCCGCTCTGATCCTGGTGGGTAGTCTGATGTGCGAATCGGTGTCGCGAGTCCGCTGGGATGACTTCAGCGAAGCCTTTCCGGCGTTTCTCACGCTGCTCGCCACGCCGCTCACCTTCAGCGTGGCAACCGGCCTCAGCCTCGGTCTAATGGCGTACACACTGGTAAAGTTGGGCAGCGGCAGGAAGCGTGAGATTAGCCCCCTGATTGCGGTGCTTACCATGCTGCTCTTGCTCCGTTATGCCTACCTGGCCATCGAGTGAGTGCCCATCAATGCCGCCCCTGAGGAAATCCAGCCCTGTTCTCGCCGGAGGCTGAAGTCCTTGCCGCTCCCCCTAGGGCAGCGACCAAAGGCCGTGTCAGGTTTGCTGCTGAATCCCCGGGATTGGATTGCGGCGCCGGTCGGCGACGATGGTGACCTGAATGTCGCGTGCCAGGCGGACGACCCGCCTTACTAGGTCAGGCCGCACGGCAATCAAACCGGACGGCGGCCGGGAGCGTGCTAGGAAAATCTGGGTGATGCCGTGCAGCCGGGCGAAGGCGATCAAGGTTTCAGCGACGTCCTCGCCCTCGAGGATGCGCGTCTCGATGTGCAGGTTGCGGGCAAAATTTAAGTGCTTCTCCACGGCCTCCCGCTCGTAGGGCTGCAAGTCACGGAGGTCGGCGTGCCGGCCGACGAAAACGGCGAAACACTCCGCACGCAGGTAGTCAGTCACCCTTTTGTCGCGGCGAATGAGTGCGGCGCTGGCTGGGTCTGCGGTAACAACGATGAGAATCTTGTCGTGCCCAGCTGCCGCCGCAGGTGAGCCTGCAATAATTGGCTGGCCACTTGCGGACGGTGTCGAGTAGCGCACGTCGATTTCGTGGGCGGTCTGCCGCAAAGCTAATTCACGCAGGGCCACGAGTGTCGATTCTTTGAAGAAGTTCTGCAGCGCGGTTTGGGCCTTTTCCGGAGGATAGATTGCTCCGCGCTTGAGTCGGTTCAAAAGGGCTTGCGGCGGCAGGTCGACCATCACCACTTCGTCAGCCTGCTGCACCACCCAGTCCGGAATGGTTTCGCGCACACGAACGCCGGTGAACTGCCACACCTGGTCATTCAGACTCTCTAGGTGCTGCACGTTCATAGTTGTTAAGACGTGGATGCCTGCTTCGAGGATCTGATGAACGTCTTCCCAGCGCTTGGCGTGCTCGGAGCCAGGCACGTTCGTATGTGCGAATTCGTCCACCAGGCAGTACTGGGGGTGGCGAGCCAAAACTGCCGCTGTATCCATCTCCTCAAACAGGACGCCTCGATATTCGATCTTCCTTCGGGGTACGAATTCGAGGCCTTCGGCGCGTGCGATAGTGTCCTTCCGCCCGTGGGCTTCGAGGTAGCCGACGACCACATCGGCGCCCCCCCGCTTTAGCTCATGGGCCTCTTCCAGCATTCGGTAAGTCTTGCCCACTCCAGCAGCGTAGCCGAGAAAGATTTTCAGCTGACCGCCACGGGGTGCATCCCGCATTCCAAGGGGTCCCTATTGGGGAAATACCCGCACGTCTATACCGTCGGCCTTCCGAATAAGCTCGTCGACGACGTCACCAAAGATGCGGCTTCGCCAGCTCTCGCGGAAAGTGCGCGGCACGAAGATTTGCGTTATGCCATGAGAACGAGCGAACCTTAAGATGGTATTAACCGGGTTGCTGCCTTCCAAGGCCTCGATCCGAGCCCCTGCCTGCCTGGCTAAGGCGAGGTTGCGCTCCAAGGCCACCTGTCGTTCCGCCGTAGTGCGGCGGTTGAGTACATAGACCACAAACCATTCGCCGTGAAAGCGCTGTGCATTGCGCTGGCCACTGGCGATCATCGCCTGTGCGTCAGCTCCTGGCGTAATCCATAAGAGGAAGCGCTCCCGAGTGCCCCACGTCTGCTCGAGACCGTGCTGCTCGAGGTACTTCTCGAGCTGCCGCTCTACCACGTCGGCTGCCACCAATAGAGCGATTTCGCGGAGTTGTGCCAATTCCAGCTGGCGGCGGGCGACATCACCGGCCCCTGCTTCAGACTCTTCGCCACGGCAAGAGTCAGGTGGGGCGTCCACAACCTCGATCTCGTCGGCGAGATTGAGAAAAGCCTGCGGGACGCTCTCCGCCACCCGGCGACCGCGGATTCGCTCGACTTCCTCTTTATACTCCTCGATGTACTGAAGGTTCACTGTGGTGATCACGGAAATGCCAGCCTGCAACAATTGCTGGGCATCCTGCCAGCGGTGAAGGTGGCGACTGCCAGGCGGGTTGTCGTAAGCCAACCCGTCGATGAGGCAGACCTGGGGCCGCCGCTTAAGGATGCGTTCAGTATCCATCGTTGGCACACCTGCCAGGACCCGCAGGGGGATTACCTCCATGCGCTCGAGACGCTTCGCCACCTCCGGCGCCACGTGAAGCTGAGTGGCGCCGACGACCACGTCTTCGCCGCGCTCGCGCCGCCTCCGCCCTTCATCCAGCATGCGGACGGACTTGCCCACGCCGGCCGCATAGCCCAGAAAGATCTTCAGCCGTCCCCGACCCTGGTTTTGCTCCTCTGCCTGTACCTTGCGCAGGAGCTCCTCGGGGTTTGGCCGCTTGAGGGCGGTGTCAGCAATCAAGGGTCGTCCACTCCTTCATTATTATCGCCGCCTTCGGCGAAAATTACAGGCAGATACTCCGAGGGCTTGGCCGCGGACGCCGGCGGGAAGTCACCACGAGGGATGGACCGCTGAGTCGAGCGTTAGGATGACGGCCACAGCTAGCAAATGTTGAACCGGCTTGAGCCCGATGACGGCCGGGCGGATTACCCCATCATAGAAGAACCCGCCCCCGGGTCCGTTAGAGTCGTCAACTCGGTGCTCCAGCCTCAGGATGGCGATGGTCGCGTGGTACGGAAGCCGGTATTCCAGGGTTTCAGTATTGGCTACCACCGTCTGCGCGTGGCCGGTTATCCGCCCCTCGGGGTCCCAATATGTTTCGGCACGCTCCGTGACACTCCAACGCTTGCTCAGCACCAGGTGGAGCGGTAATTGTGATCCCATCCAGACCGCGTGCCGGTTTCCCTGTGACGCGATTCTTTCGGTTCCCACGTGGTACTCAAGGGCGGCGGTGATCCGTCTGGCCCTCCACTCCGCAATACTGTCCGAAAGGAAACGCCAGAACTCGATTGCCGTATCCCTTTGGTGCGGGCCGTAGAAGAGGGTCTGCTTCAGGGTCATGTGACTGGTGGGCTTGTAGGACAACTGGCCGCCAAAGCTGGGGACGTTGTTCGCGTGGGCCAGGTGCCAGTAGCCGTTTACGAGGAACGCGGCCACGCTCCACTTGTTGCTGAGCGGATAGCTGCCGTTGATGCCCGTCATCAGGTAGGGTGTGAAGTCGGCGCTCCACGGACGCGTGTAGTTGAAGTTGTCCTTGGCATAAAGTGAGTCGTAACCGATGAAGCTAGTAAAGACTCCCCCCTGAAGGGCGAGCCCCTTTCCGAAGGGGGCCAGATAGGAAATGTTCGTGGGCCCGAGGTGGCGCAGCCACTTCGCTCCCCGTAGATTCGGCGCAGTCGAGGAGAATGCGAAGAGCCTGGAGTCCTGGCCCGCCTGCCACGTCATTTGAAGACCCCAGCGGGAAGACTCGCTTGTATTCTTTTGCAGATAAACCGCAGCCATATCTAAGACTGGCTTATCGACGATGTAAGTTGTGCCACGGCTGCGGAATAAGTGGTTGGAGGGATCGTTGAAGTCGACTAGGTAGCTCACGTCGGCGAAGCCCCCGAATTGCCAAAGGGGTGCCAGCGGCGGCGCCGGAGCATCTTGAGCGGCACCGCGAACGCCCGTTGCTCCAGGGCTTTGGCCGTGCAGTGAATACACGATGAGGAGGCTCATCAGCAGGTGCGACGGTTTCTGAACCGAGTGAGTCAATATGCCTCATTCCCATGGGCGGTCCGGCCTCCGGACGCAGGCCCCTACTGGTGTTTAGGCAGGCTGCGATCCAGCGCGAGATTAAGCAACAGCACGTTGATTCGCGGCTCGCCAAGCAGGCCCAGGGTTCGCCCCTCGGTATGCGCGGCAATGATCTGCTCAACCTGCCGTAGGCTGACACCGCGGGCCTTGGCCACGCGTGCAGCCTGGGCTTCCGCGGAGGCCGGGCTGATGTGGGGAGCCAACCCACTTCCTGACGTTGTGAGGAGGTCTGAGGGGATTATCCCCGCGAATTCTGGATTTTCCCTGTGGAACTCCTCGACCGACGCCTCCACCCGCCTGATCAGTTTGTGATTCGTCGGTCCGTAATTAGAAGCGTTCGAGGCGCTTGCGTCGTACCCGTCGTTACCCGCCGCCGATGGGCGCGAGTGGAAGTACTCCGGCCGTTGAAAGTTTTGCCCGATGAGCGCGGAGCCCACCACGCTTCCCTCCGCTTCCACCAGGCTGCCATTCGCCTGCCACCGGAACAGCAACTGGCAGACGGCCGTCACCAGGCCAGGATAGAAGAGTCCGGTCAGGACCGTTAAGTACAACATCATGCGGAATGCGGATCCCAGCTGGCACCACATAGGAGGCTCCTCAGGCAAGTTTCAGCCATGCGAGCAACTGGTCGATCAGCCAGATGCCAGGAAAGGGGGCGGCGATCCCGCCGAGGCCGTAGATGAGCAAATTCCGCCTGAGCAGGCTTGCCGCTCCTTGGGGTTTATACTTGACCCCCCGCAGCGCCAAGGGCACCAGGGCAATGATGATGAGAGCATTGAAGATCACCGCCGCCAGCACAGCGCTCTGTGGATTGTGCAAGTCCATGATGTTCAGATGGCTCAGTACCGGGTAGGCAGGCGCAAACATCGCCGGGATGATGGCGAAGTATTTGGCTACGTCGTTGGCGATGGAGAAGGTCGTGAGTGCGCCACGCGTGATGAGCAACTGCTTGCCGATCGCGACGATTTCGATCAGCTTTGTCGGGTTACTATCGAGGTCCACCATGTTGCCTGCCTCTTTGGCGGCCATGGTGCCAGTGTTCATAGCCACGCCCACGTCAGCCTGCGCGAGGGCCGGGGCGTCGTTGGTCCCGTCGCCGGTCATGGCCACCAGCCGGCCTGCTGCCTGCTCCTTTTTGATGTAGTCCATCTTATCTTTGGGGGTGGCCTGAGCCAGGAAATCGTCTACGCCAGCCTCATTGGCGATGGCAGCAGCGGTAAGCGGGTTGTCCCCGGTAATCATGACCGTTCGAATTCCCATGGCGCGGAGCTGAGCCAGACGCTCTCGCATCCCACCCTTGACGACGTCCTTGAGATGAATGAGTCCCAGCAGCCGCCCGCCATCTGCCACGGCTAGTGGTGTCCCTCCGGTGCGCGAGATGCGATCCGCGACCTCAATCACTGACGGAGGAACCCGTCCGCCGTGTTCTTCGACAAAACGGATGACAGCCTCGACGGCGCCTTTGCGCAAGCTGCGGCTTCGCAGGTCCAGGCCGCTCATCCGCGTGTAGGCGGAAAAGGGAACGAAGCGCGCCTCCCAGCCGGAAATATCCCGCCCACGCAAGCCATACTTCTGTTTGGCCAGCACAACGATGGAACGGCCCTCCGGTGTCTCATCGGAGAGGCTCGAAAGTTGAGCTGCATCGGCCAGCTCGAGCTCGCTCACACCTTCGGTGGGAATAAACTCGATTGCTTGGCGATTACCAAGCGTGATCGTACCTGTCTTATCTAGGAGAAGCGTGTTGACATCGCCGGCGGCTTCCACGGCCTTGCCGCTCATCGCCAGTACGTTGTGCTGCATCACGCGGTCCATGCCGGCGATGCCTATGGCGGAAAGCAGCCCGCCGATGGTCGTCGGGATCAGGCAGACAAGCAGCGCGACCAGCACCGTGACCCGTGGCACCTGCCCCCCCCGGCGGAGGTCACGGCGTAAACCGAGAAAGGCTGCAGCGTCACGACCGCCACCAGGAAGATCAGCGTAAGCCCGGAGATCAGAATGTTGAGGGCAATTTCATTAGGGGTCTTCTGGCGCTCAGCTCCCTCGACTAGTGCGATCATCCGATCGAGAAACGTCTCACCGGGATTTGAGGTGATCTTGATCTTGATACGGTCCGAGAGAACGCGGGTGCCGCCGGTGACGGCACTGCGGTCGCCGCCGGATTCGCGGATGACGGGGGCGCTTTCACCGGTGATGACTGACTCATCCACCGTAGCAATACCTTCGATTACCTCTCCGTCGCCCGGAATCGTATCGCCCGCCTCACACAGGACGATATCGCCGGCGCGAAGCCGCGATGCGGGAATCATCTCTATTTTGGCTCCCGCGAGAATACGCTTGGCTACAGTGTCGGTCTTAGCCTTGCGCAAGGTATCGGCTTGCGCCTTGCCACGCGCCTCAGCCATCGCCTCGGCGAAGTTAGCGAAAAGCACCGTGAACCAAAGCCAAAGCGCAATCTGGAGCGAGAATCGGATGTCGGATGCGTGCCGGATGGCGTCGCGCACGGCCAAGATTGTGGTAATGCCCGCGCCAACTTCCACCACGAACATGACCGGGTCTCTTGCGAGAGTGAAAGGATTCAGCTTACGCAGCGATTGGCGTGCTGCGCGTCTAAAGATTGGCCCGTGGAACAGCGGCTGCGCATGGACCAGCTTCCTGGGGAGCAGATGGGTTACAGCTTCGGTGTTTGTACTGGGTTGGGCGACTACGGTGCTCATGGAATTCGCCTTGCGCGGTACTAACCCCAGAGTGGAGCCCTAAGGGCAGCGAACAACTTACCCTCCAGCATCAGAAAGTGCTCGACCAGCGGGCCTAGCGATAGCGCCGGAAAGTAGGTCAGCGCCCCCACAATCATCACTGTTCCAATCAGCAAGCTGACAAAGAGTGCTCCGTGGGTCGGCAAGGTTCCGCTAGTGGCAGGGATCCGTTTCTTCGCTGCCAGGCTTCCTGCCACTCCAAGCATCGGTATGATAAAGAGAAAACGGCCTACCAACATGGCAACCCCAAGAGTCAGGTTGTACCAGGGCGTGTTGGCGTTCAGTCCGGCGAAAGCGCTGCCGTTGTTGGCATTGGTGCTGGTGTAGGCGTAAAGGATTTCGCTGAAGCCATGTGGGCCGGGGTTGTTGACGTTGGCCACCGCCGGACCGGGCGGGTTCCAATAGCCATTCTTCTGGAAACCGACGACGGAGCTAATCGCAGTGAACACAAGTACGTTGGCCGCCATGATAATCAGAGCCAGCATGCACAGCTTCACCTCTTTCTGCTCGATCTTCTTCCCGATATATTCCGGCGTGCGGCCCACCATCAGCCCAGCGACGAAGACTGCGAGGATGGCAAACAGCAGCATCCCCTTAAGCCCGGCGCCGACGCCACCAAATACCACCTCGCCGAGCTGCATGTTGAAGAGGGGAATGAGGCCACCGATCGGCGTATAACTGTCATGCATGCTGTTGACGGCACCACAGCTCGCATCTGTAGTCACCACCGCAAACAGAGCCGAAGCTGCAATGCCGAAGCGCACCTCCTTGCCTTCCATGTTGCCACCTGGCTGAAGCGCAGTGGCATGAGTGTCCACTCCGAGCTGAGCGAGCTCCGGATTACCCGACTGTTCGGCTCCATAGCATATGAACGCGCCTATTAAGAATAGCACGCTCATCGCTGCAAACAGCGCCCACCCCTGGCGCGTGTCGCCTACCATCCTGCCAAACTGATAGGTCAGGCCGGCGGGGATCACAAAGATCATCAGCATTTCAACGAAGTTCGTGAGCGGGGTAGGATTCTCGAACGGATGGGCCGAATTGGTACTAAAGAAGCCGCCCCCATTGGTTCCCACGATCTTGATAGCTTCTTGTGATGCAACGGGACCTTGGGCGATGGTCTGTGTGATTCCCTCAAGGGTTTTCACCGTGGTGTAGGGCTTGAAGTTTTGAATCACGCCCTGCCAGCAAAGAAACAGCGCGGCCGCGAGCGAGAGCGGCAGAAACAGGTAAAGGGTCGAGCGCACCAAGTCCACCCAGAAGCAGCCGAGAGTGTTCGCTTGCCGGCGCGCGAAGCCGCGGATCAGCGCCACAGACGCTGCTACGCCCGCCGCAGCCGAGGCGAAGTTCTGCACGGTAAGCGCGGCCATCTGTACCAGGTAGCTGAACGTGTTCTCACCCCCATAGCTCTGCCAGTTCGTGTTAGTGACAAAGCTGGCCGCGGTATTGAATGCCAGGTCCGGGGTGACGCGCGTGGCATTAGACGGAGCCTGCGCCGAGCCAAAGTGCATTGGGTTGAGAGGCAGGAGGCCCTGCAGGCGCTGAATCACGTAGACCAACAGAAAGCTAGCCACGCTGAAGGCAATCAGTGATGCCGCGTATTCCGTCCAGCGCTGCTCTGTATCCTCTCGCACTCCGCAGAGGCGGTAGAGGAGCTTCTCCAGCGGGCGCAGCAGCGGGTGGAGAAAGGTTCGTTGGCCCTCAAAGACTCTCGTCATGTAGAGGCCTAGCGGCTTGGTCAGCGCCAGAATCGCCAGGAAGAAGATCGCGATATTGAAGGCTCCGAGAGGCGTCATGCTGCGACTCAACGATCCCGTGGGGCAGAGCGCCGAGACCAGCTCCGAAGGCAGCTCGAGGCCCAAGCCGGCCGCTTCGCGTTCCACCATTTGACGCGGTCTAGAACCGCTCGGGACGCAACAGGGTGTAGACCAAATAACCGAAAAGCAGCAGCGCTACCACCCCGGCCAGAACGTAATCCATGCGTGCTCTCCGCTAGAGCCGGTCACAGGCCTTGGTAAAAACCCAGCATCCCGCGAAAAAGACTAGCGCGAGCAAAAGGTAGAACGCGTCGAGCATATCCTTTGCAACCGCTCCCAGCTCCGCTGAGTGCGGGTCGTTTGTTGCACCAACACACATTAAGGCGTGAACCATAAACGAGGCATAAATCGGCCATCAAAACGGCATAAACGCGGCGTGGACCTAGGGACTCCGCCTGGAGCTGCTGAGCCTATCGATGAAGAGCAAGGGTGGTGAGGTTGGTCACCAAAAGTTAGTCCGCTATTCTACTAGGCAAAGGCGATATCCCACCCACGGCTCGGTGAGCAGATAACGAGGGTGGGCAGGATCGGGCTCGACCTTCTTGCGAAGGCGGTTGATAAACACCCGCAGGTATTCCTGCTCGTTGCCGTAGTCGGGACCCCAGACCGCCTGCAGGAGTTCACGGTGGGTGAGCGTTTTGTTAGGGTGCGTAACAAGGTAAGAGAGGAGGTCTACCTCTTTGGGCGTCAGGTGCGTGCAGCCTTGGCAGCCTCTGACCTGCCGCTGCTCGAAATCGATCGTAACCTCGCCTAGCTAGACTTGCCTAGGGCTGGCTTCGGGGCTGGAGGGTAAACGGCGCAGCGCGGCGCGAATGCGAGCCAGCAGCTCGGGAGTGCTGTAGGGCTTGGTGACGTAGTCGTCCGCTCCAGCGTCCAACGCCGCCACTTTGTCCTTCTCGGCGTCACGGACGGTCAGCATAATTATAGCGGTGTCGAGCGGCGGGCGGGCCGCGCGGACCATCCGACAGGTTTCAACACCGTCCATGCCATTCAGGCCGGGCAGGTTCATATCCAGCAGGATCAGGTCATATCGATTCACGCGCACGCTCTCGATAGCCTCGTCGCCGGTGCTTACTGCCGTGACTTCGTATCCTGCCGCGCTCAGTGTGGTCCGCATGACACGGCGGATTTGTGGGTCATCGTCTACCACCAAAATGCGCCCGGCGCTCATGGGCTGACCTCGGATTCCGCTAGCGGGATAATTAGGCTGAATTCGGAGCCCTCTGCGCCCGTACGTTCTAGCCGGACGTCGCCGCCGTGGGCGCGAGCGATCTCGCGACCAATGGCCAAACCCATGCCGGTTCCGCGCGTCCGCCTGGCGTTCGAGCCTCGATAGAACTTTTCGAAGATGCGAGACTGCTCGCCGCTGGGAATGCCCGGACCTCGATCCCTTATGCTGACCACGATGGTACTTCCGTCCCGCCGTGCGCCGATCCAGACCGGAAATTTTGGCGCGGAATAACGCAGAGCATTATCGACAAGCTGGCGTAAAGCCAATTCCATCAGGCTCCTGTCTACTTCGACGGGCGGAAGGCCCTGCTCCAGTTGGGCATGAATGATTTTCTCCCCGGCAGCCGTCTTCATCCTCCCGATCACGGCGGCGATCATCTCGCCGACGGCATGCGCTTGCCGGTGCAGTCGAATACTCCCAGCCTCGATGCGCGCCATCTGAATCGCCTCCGTGACAAGTTGATTAAGATGGTCAATCTCTTCGTCGACCACGGTGAGCAATTCTCTCTGCTCCGGGCCCTGGCCCACTGTGTCGGAAAGCAAGGCGCTGGTGGCAGCCTTCATCGACGTCAGTGGGGTCTTAAACTCGTGAGCGACAGCGTCGAGCAAGGCTGACTTCAGCTCCTGGCTCTGGCGCGCCGCTTCTGCCCGGTTGGCTGCATCCTGCGCGCGCGCCCTTTCGAGGCCGATAGCCGCCAGGTTGGCCAGGCCTTGCAAGACAGTGTCCGAGGGCCACACGCCGCAAACCGCTAGGCTGCCGATGGGCTCTCCACCGAGGCGGACGGCCGTCACCACTGTCCCCGTAGCATCGTCACGAAAAAGCGTCCCTTGTGTTGCGGCCTCGCGCAGCCGTGGCTCGATGCCCGGTAGGTCTTCGGGACCCGCACGATGGATCTCACCGCTGTTGCGATCGAAAAGCATGACGGCATCAAATTCAAAGACCTGCGCAATTTCAAAGGCAATCTGCCGGGCCACCGCTTGGTCTGGCCGGGTCAGCAATATCGACCGGCTGAGGGCATACAGGCGCTCCATGTCGTGTTGGCGGTCAACTGCCTCGCGGGCGCGCTGCCGGGCGCGAGCCGAAAGGTAACTGGCGACAATCGAAGTGGCCAGGAAAGCGAACAGGGCGACCCAGTTTTGTGGGTCGGCTATGGTCAGAGTGCCCACGGGAGGGAGAAAATAGTAGTTGAATAGCAGCATCGCCACGAGTGATGCAATCGTCGCTTCGGCCAGCCCTCCCACGGTTGCCACTATTAGTACGGCTACCAGGTAAACGAAGCCCACGGTGGTGGCGTTGACACGGATGATGCGAACACAGACGAAGGTGAGACTTGCAACAGCAGCCACGGCTGCCAGCGCTCGCAACGCTAAACCCCAAACGGGCCCTAGGCGAGGGGCTGCGTGGCCCGATGCCTCGGCTGCGGCTGAATAAGCGAGAGAAGCCATCACTGAAACTGTAGCGAACCCCGAGGCGAATTTCACCCCACCCGTGCAGGTGGCTGAACCATTGCACCTGTGCTGGAGAAACAAACGGTATAGGGTAAGGGTGGATCGAGCCAGCCCTAAGATTGTGTGAGGCGCTGATTCATGCCGGGCAGACGGTTGCAGGCTGCCCCACGCTCTGGGCCGCACCCAGGAGCGATGCCCTAGCTTGCTTTTCTGGGCTCCCGCGAATACCTTTGTCGATTCGGCTGCTGGGTGCTGCCCGGAGTGGGCGGGCGCGGTCGGCCTTGGTGATAGCGGTGGGACGGTGCGGGCACGTTTCGCACTCTTGATGCCGGTAGCGGCGTAAACGCCTGCTAAGCTAGTAGCGAGGGACTTGTTCCGATGACGAGAGCGGTAAAGAGGACGTGGGTAGTTTGCCTGATCGCGGCGACGGCGTGCCTGTCTCACCTGGACGCCCAGGTCGACGCTACCACGAAGGCGCTGGCCCGCGACCTTTTCAAGCAGCTGATCGAGATCAACACCACCGACTCGGTCGGCAGCACGACGGTGGCGGCGGAGGCCATGGCCAAGCGCCTGCGGGATGCGGGATTTCCCTCGTCGGATGTCGTGGTGCTCGGGCCTCACCCGCGCAAAGGGAACCTGGTGGCGCGGTTGCGCGGTACCGGTGCCCGCAAGCCCATTTTGCTCATCGGCCACCTCGACGTGGTAGAGGCGCGGCGCGAAGACTGGACCACTGACCCCTTTCAGTTCGTCGAGAAGGACGGCTATTTCTACGGCCGCGGCACCCAGGATATGAAGGAAGGCGACGCCATCTTCGTCACCACGTTCATCCGGTTCAAGCAAGAGGGATACAAGCCGGACCGTGACCTCATTCTTGCCCTGACGGCTGACGAAGAGGGTGGAGGGTTCAACGGTGTCGATTGGCTCTTGAAGAATCATCGCGACCTGATTGACGCGGAGTATGTGCTCAACGCGGACGGCGGCGGCGTCGAAAGCGAAAACGGAAAGCCGCGGGTGGTGAGCGTGGACGCCAGCGAGAAGCTCTATTCCGACTTCCAGCTCAAGGTAACGAACCCGGGGGGTCATAGTTCCCTGCCCGTGCCAGACAACGCCATCTATCATCTGGCGGAAGGGCTGGTGCGACTTGAGCACTTCCAATTTCCTTTCGAGCTCAACCCCGTCACCCGCGCGTACTTCGAGCGCATGGCTACGGTCGAAAGAGGGCAGAGAGCTTCGGATATGAAGGCCATCCTTGAGACGCCGCCCGACCCGAGGGCCATCCAGCGGCTTTCCGCGGACCCCATGCTGAACGCCACGATGCGTACCACTTGCGTGGCTACCCGGCTCGACGCCGGACACGCCAACAACGCACTGCCCCAGACGGCGCGTGCCAACATCAACTGCCGCATCCTGCCCGGACACTCGCGGGAGGAGATCCGGCAGACGCTCATCAAGGTTCTGGCCGACCCGAGGATCGCTGTCGATTACGTGAATAACGCGGGCCGGGTTCTCGACCGCGCGCCCGAAGGTCAGGCGTTCCCGCCGGTCGAGCTGCGTCCCGAAGTGATAAAACCTCTCGAGCGCCTGGCTGCTCAGATGTGGCCCGGCGTGCCGGTCGTTCCCACGATGGCTACGGGAGCATCCGACGGTGTTTACACCAACGCCGCTGGCCTGCCCACCTATGGAATCTCCGGTGTGGCTATCGATAGGGACGACGTCCGGGCTCACGGAAAAGACGAGCGCCTGCGTGTGGAATCTTTCTACCAAGGGGTCGACTTTTACTACCGTTACCTCAAGATGCTTACGTCGCCTCAGTGATCCGAAAGCTGGGGCAGGAAGGCCCTTCACTGGAAGAGGCAACGCGAAGTGTAGCGCACTCATCCACGCCACTCATGAAACCCTTCACGCGTGAGGCTGCTGTACTGGCTGCTCTGATCACGGGCGTGCCCGCGTTTTTGGGAGCGCAGGTCCCCCGGGTTGCGCTCTTCGGAGGGTACACTTATGTACGCGCCAAACATAATAGCGGCACAGGGTTTAACCTTAATGGCTGGGAGGTGTCCCTAGAAGGAAAGTCCGCATCGTGGCTCGGCTGGCTGGTCGACATCAGCCAGCAGTACGGTTCGCCTTCCGGCGTTCGCGAGAACCAAACAGCCGCGCTCTTTGGCCCGCAAGTCTCCGTGACGGCATTTCCGCGCTTCACGCCTGTCGCGCACGCTCTCGTCGGGCTGGTCCACGGTACCAACAATGTTTCTGAGCGCTTGGGCGGCACCGAGCCCTGCCCGCCAGCGTGCGGACCGGCGGTCAGCACCGGTACAACGCTGGGCACGGCGGTCGGCGGCGGTCTAGACTTCCAGCTAGCGGGTCCAGTCTGGATCCGCGCCGCGCAGGTGGATTATCTGCACGCCCGGCTCTCACCGGACCACCACAACCAAGTCCGCATCGCCGCGGGTCTGGTGCTGCGCCTGGGGCGGTGACGAGGCCGCGGCTCCGCACGCGAGCTGGTGATTCGCGTAAGAAGACTCTCCAGGAAGCGCAGGCTGGAATTCGAGCGCGAAGGGTAAAACGCGCGCCGGATCAAAGGCCGCACTTTCTCAGAAAATAGCGATGGATGGTCTGGTCGTCAGTGAGTTCCGGATGGAACGTGGCGGCGAGCAGATGGTCCTGCTCGACCAGTACCGGCAGACCCTCCGCCCACCCGAGTACCCGCACCCGCTTGCCGACGCGGCGAATGATCGGCGCGCGGATGAAGACCATCTCGAGCGGATGATCAGCGATGCTCGGGCACTCGCCTTGCCGTACCGCACTATCCACCTGGCGGCCGTACGCGTTGCGCTCGATCGTGATGTCCATCAGGCCCAGGCGCTGCTGCGCGGGGTTCAGCACTTCCTTGGCCAGCAAAATGGCGCCCGCGCACGTCCCGAAAATGGGCTTGCCCCGGGCAGCGAACTCACGAATGGCCGCGTCCATGTGTTCGTCCGCCAGGACGTTCAGCATAGTGGTACTTTCGCCGCCCGGTATGATCAATGCGCTGATGCCATTGAGGTCCGCGGTGTGCTTCACCAGCCTCCAGCGCGCGCCAAGGCGTTCCAGCATCTTGGCGTGCAGGGCGAAATCACCCTGGATCGCTAAGATGCCAATCACAGCCTCGGTGGGTTGATGGCCGTTGTTCATAGCGACCGAGATCGGAAGCATGTTGCGGACTTTCGACCGCGCGTATCATTCTGCTGCGCGTTTTTCAGCGTCTTCTATACTGCGCTTACGCCCCGGCCGCCTGCACTAGCCGGGCTTGAAGGTTGATCTGTGTGCCCGCCAGTGCCTTCGAGACGGGGCAGCCTTGCTTGGCAGCTTCTGCCAGCTCCTGAAACTTGGCGTTATCGATGCCGGGCACCTCAGCTTCGGTCGTCAGGTCAATGCGGGTAATCGCAAAGCCGTCCCCGACCTTCTCGAAATGCACAGCGGCTTTCGTGCTGACGCGCTTGGGATTGAACCCCGCCTTGCCCAAGCCGGCGGAGAAGGCCATCGAGAAGCAGCCGGCATGTGCGGCCCCGATCAGTTCTTCCGGGTTGGTGCCGGGCCCTTCTTCCATACGCGACTTAAAGGAGTACGGCCCTTCGTAGGCCCCCGTACCCAGCTTCATGCGTCCCTGGCCTTCGAGAAGATTCCCTTTCCATTCAGCTTCTGCAGTGCGAACTGGCATACCTCCTCCTTAGAGCGGAGCTTCTAGCGCCAAACTGCGGTGCCGAGGAGCTCGCGCAGCTTTTTGCAGCCTCCAGTTTACCAGCCCATCCGCTCGCGCAGAGCGGTGATGTGTGCCACATGGTGCCGCCCATGCCAGGCGTAGAGGGCCAGCATGCGGTTGAGGTCTAGGGTACCCAAGTCCGGGTGATTGAGAGTGCGGGCAAAGTCCTCCCCGGACATCGACCGCAGCAGATGAACCCAGCGCTCGTGCAATGAAGTCAGCAACCTCAGCGACGTTTCGACCGGCACACCTTCGGAATCGGGAAGTTGCGCCCAGCGGTCCTGGTCGTACGTCTTGATGATTGGTGTGTTTTCCGTGAGGGCCAACTTGAAGCGAACGTAGGCGTTCAGGTGGCTGTCAGGAAGGTGATGCACCACCTGCCGCACCGTCCAGCCACCAGGCCGATAGGGCGTGGCCAGTTGCTCGTCATTCAGACCCTCCACGGCGGCTCGAAGCCTTGCAGGCGCCTCAGCGATCTGACCAATGAGTTCCTGGCGGGCGGCTTCCGTCATCGAACCGTGCCATTCAAACCTTCCTACCGGGTATCGTGCGTCCACGAATCACCTCACACGTGCGTCGCATTTGTCTACGTTGTATCGTTTTGTGCATTTTGTTCGCGATTGGTTCCGAGTTCAGAGTCTGAAACCACCGTCCAGCAAGCGCCCCCTCTGAGTATTTTCAATAACTTGGTGGCTTCGAACCTTCAAAATTATGTTTGCGATCGCCCTTCGCCGGGATCCCAGGCTCACCATCCCCGGGTCTGGAGCAGCTCTTCGGGCTTCAGCTTGGCCACGTCGATCCCACGCATTGGCTCACCCAAGTCCTCGGAGCACTCGGCGATCACCTGCGGCTCGTTATAGTGCGTTGTGGCACGTACGATGGCCTTGGCGCGTTTTTCCGGGTCTGCCGACTTGAAGATGCCAGAGCCCACGAACACCGCTTCGGCGCCCAGCTGCATGACCAGCGAAGCATCCGCCGGCGTCGCGATGCCCCCGGCCGAGAAGTTGGGGACGGGCAACCGGCCGTTCTTAGCCACCCACTTGACGAGCTCAAACGGCGCACCCAGCTCCTTGGCTTTGGCCATCAGCTCGTCGTCGCGCAGCGTGGTGAGCTGCCGAATCTCACCGGTGATGGCGCGCAGATGGCGCACGGCCTCCACGATGTTACCTGAGCCTGCCTCGCCCTTGGTGCGGATCATCGCGGCGCCTTCGCCGATGCGGCGCAGGGCTTCACCCAGATTGCGCGCGCCGCAGACAAAGGGTACCTTGAAAGGCCACTTGTCGATGTGGTGTTCTTCGTCGGCAGGTGTCAGCACCTCGCTTTCGTCGATGTAGTCGACACCCAGGGCTTCGAGCACCTGGGCCTCTGCGAAGTGGCCAATGCGCGCTTTGGCCATCACCGGGATCGTCACTGCACTCATGATCTCTTTGATCACCTTCACCGAGGCCATGCGCGCCACGCCGCCTTCCTTGCGGATGTCCGCCGGGACGCGCTCGAGCGCCATGACCGCTGCCGCCCCGGCGCCCTCGGCGATGCGGGCCTGTTCTGCTGTGGTAACGTCCATGATCACGCCGCCCTTCAGCATCTCGGCGAGCCCCACCTTGAGTTTCATCTGCTCATCGTACTGCCACATAAAGCCTCCTCGACGGATGTTTTCGGAGTTCGCGGCAAGGCGCTGCTTGCGGAACCGCCCCTGCCACGCCCCATGAACTGGCACGCTACACCAGGGCGACGCCAGCCGCGGCGCGCCGCTTCCTGTCGGTCCGGCGTACCTGCTGGATCCCTTCCTTTAGCACCTCGCCCAGAACGGCTGCACCCTGCTCAATCTGCTCGTTCGTTAAGGAAGTGAAGCAGAGGCGCAACGCGTTGTGGCGCACATCCTGGAAGTAGAAGTATCGCCCGGGCGCAAAGATGACGCCGCGATCGCGGGCGCGCGTAAGGAGTTCAGCCGCATCGACGTCCTCGGGCAGCTCCACCCAGACGGACATTCCGCCTTCCGGCTCGACCACCCGGGCCTCGGGCGGGAAGCAGCGCCGAATGCACTCGAGCAGCAGGCCTAGCTTTTGGGCATAGGCCTTGCGGGTGCGGCGGATGAGTTGGTCCAACCACCCGCGGCGTCCCAGCTCCTCGAGCACTGCCTGGGCAAGGAGGTTAGTATGCAAGTCGGCGCTTTGCTTGGTCCAGCGCAGGCACTCGATGACCCGCGGCGCCGCCACCATCCAGCCGACGCGCAGCCCAGGGAACCCTACCTTGGAGAAGCTGTTCACGTAAATCACCATGCCGGACGTGTCCAGCACCTTGAGCGGTGGCAGCTCACGCCCCCGGTAACGCAAGGCACCGTAAATGTCGTCTTCCACCACGGGCACCTGAGCGCGGCGGGCGATCTCGAGCAGACGCTTGCGCGCCGCGAGCGGCATGGTGTGCCCCGTCGGGTTGTGAAACGTCGGGCAGCACAAGATCAGCTTCACCTTGTTCCGTTCCAGCGCCGCCTCCAAGTAATCGAGGTCTAGACCCTCCGCCCCGACCGGAACAGCGATCATCCGGATGCCGGTAGACTGCAAGAGGTTCCACAGCCCGGTGTACGTTGGGTTTTCGCATGCCACTGTGTCACCCGGCGAAAGCAGGGAACGCCGGACAAGGTCGAGCGACTGTTGGCAGCCGCTGGTGATCAGGCTCTCGCACTCTTCGGTGAAGATGCCGTCGCGCCCCAAGCGGCTCTGCAAGAATTGCTTGAGCGGCGCGTAGCCATCCGTGGACCCATACTGGAGCAGTTTGGCCCCCTCCCGGCGCCACACGGCGTCCGTCACCCGACGCACGAGGTCCACGGGGCTCAGCTCCTCACTACTGCGCGTCATGGCAAAGGAGATGACGCCGGGCTCGAAGGCGCTGGATAGCAGGCGGGCGAGTGAATCGTCGCGCGGGCCCTCAGTAAGGAAGCCCTCCCAAAACAGGTTGTTAGCCCGCCGGCTATGCGCCTTCCTGGCCTGCAGATGGGCTGCTAGCGGCGAAACAAAAGTGCCCCTTCCCACCGTGCCCACAATTAAACCTTCCGCCTCCAGGTCGGCGTAGGCGTTGCCGATGGTGGTGCGGTGTACGCCCAGGCGCTTCGCCAGCTCGCGGCTCGGCTCAAGGCGATCACCGACCTTTAGCGCGCCGGAGAGGATGCGCTCGCGAATCTGGTCGCGAATCTGCGCATAAAGCGGCTTATCGAGGCCGCTATCCAAAGTAAGTACCATGAGGGGCGAGGCCCACGAATTGGTCGGCCTGCGCCAGCCAATATTAGGCGATGGATCATGCAATGTAAAGAGCCAAATAGGCCAATCTACGCCGAGGGATGTATTCGGGCGCGCCCTTTGCTATGGTGATGGCAGAGGTGCAGCTTGAAGCGACCCTGGAGTCGACCCCTTGGTTTAGCGGCGACGCTACTGCTGGTTGCACGCCTCGCGGTGGCGGGGACAGCGGCCAGCGGCCACGAAACGCTCAGCAAGCCACACGCTAGCGCCTTTAGGGGGCCGGATGCGCCAGTGTCCCCGATAGGAAAGGAGGCAGGCTTTACAGCGACTCCAACGAACATTCCGTCTCAGCCGGTCACTGGCTACCGTCTTCCGCCAGACAAGTACCGCCGGGCAGTGGCCTACTCGCGGGCGCGCTACCGCCTCTACTTCGCCAGTGTGGCCTGGGAGTTGCTGATCCTGCTGGTTCTGGTTCAGCGACGCGTGGGAGTGCGGCTTCGCGATCTGGCAGAGCGGGTCTCGCAACGGCGATTCCTTCAGGCGGCGGTCGTCACGCCCTTGCTGCTGACCATCATCGGGGTACTGGAGCTGCCAGCCGACGCCTATGGCCACTGGCTAGCGCTCAACTACCAGCAATCGGTGCAGGGATGGGCATCGTGGCTGTGGGACTGGAGCAAGGGCGGCCTACTCGCCTTACTGTTGGCGGTGTTCCTGGCCTGGATGCTTTACGGCATCGTCCGACGCAGCCCGCGCCGCTGGTGGTTCTATTTCTGGCTGGCAGTGATTCCCGTCATTGTCTTCCTCATGTTCATCCAGCCGTTGGTTCTCGAGCCGCTCTTCTTTCGCTTCGAGCCGCTTGAACGCTCGAACCCCGCACTCGTAGCGGAGATCGGCAAAGTGGTCCGGCGGGCCGGCATGGAGATTCCGCCTTCCCGCATGTTCGAAATGAAAGCCAGCGAGAAGACGCGCGAGCTCAACGCCTACGTAACCGGCCTGGGGGCGTCCAAGCGTGTGGTGGTTTGGGACACGACCATTGCCCGCATGACCCTGCCGCAGGTGCTGTTGGTGTTCGGCCATGAGATGGGGCACTACGTCCTGGGCCACCTGTGGAAGGGGATGCTGTTTGCAGTCGGGGGACTTTTCTTAGCGTTCTATCTGGCCTACCGTGCCGTGAACTGGGTTCTGGCCCGCTGGGGAGCAGGAATGCGCGGCGCCAGCGACTGGGCCAGCCTTCCGCTGTTGCTCTGGATTCTCTGCTTTCTTAGCTTTGTGGCTTCGCCGGTCTTCAACGGCTACCGCCGCTACCTCGAGCACCAGGCGGACGTCTACAGCCTCGAGGTAACCCACGGCGTCGTGCCTAACAATCAGCAAGTCGACGCCCAGACGTTCCAGATTCTGGGCGAAGTGGACCTGAGCGATCCCAGTCCCAGCCGCTTCATCGAGTTCTGGCTTTACTCCCACCCGTCGATCAGCGAGCGCATCGACTTTGCGCTGCACTACGACCCATGGTCGAAGGGAGGCAAACCCCAGTTTGTGCGATGACCTGAATCCCGGCGGGCTCAGTTAGTAGCCGTCTGCCTGTATTCCTTGCGGTTGCGACGGCCACCGGCCTCTCTCCAGCGACAGCCAACGCACCCGGCGCCTGCGCCGGCTAAACCCTCGGGGCAGCGGCGGTGGATTCGCGCACTACCAGTTCCGGCTCCACCATGACCACCGGGGGTACGGCTGCCCGGCGCCCTTGGCTGATGCGCCGCAGGAGCGTTGAGGCGGCGAGCTGGCCCATCTTCCACAGCGGCTGGCGGATGGTGGTCAGGGCAGGGTTGTGGAAGGCGGCACTCTGGATATCGTCGAAGCCGATGACGGATACATCCTCCGGCACACGGCGCCCGGCGCAGCGCAGGGCACGGATGGCCCCGATGGCCGAAACATCGTTGAACGCCACGAGGGCGGTGAAGGGCTGGCCGGCACTTAACAGCTGGCACGTCGCCGCGTAGCCGAGCTCGGGTGATGACGAATCGCCTTCGAGCTGGGCTACCAGCCGCGGGTCCACGGCGATGCCGCGGCAGCGTGCCTGGCGCTCGAAGCTCTGCCAGCGCAGCGCGGTGTCGGAGCTAAATGCCTGGCCCTGGATGAAGGCAAGGCGTGTGTGCCCGAGTTGCTGCAAGTGTCCCAGCGCCAGCTCCGCGGCGCGCTCGTGGTCGATCACTACGTACGTCACACCCTTTACCCGCGGCTGCCCAGAAACTGCCACCACCGGTACCGTCAGGCGATGACGGCAGGGGGTGTCCACGGCGATCAATCCCTCGACGGAGCGCTCAAGCAGCAATCTCGGGTATTCGTCGATGAGGTCGTCTTTGTGGCGGTGGCTGGCGACGAAGTAGAAGTACCCTTCCTGCAGCAGGTGGTCCTCGATTCCGCTCAGCACCAGCGCGGCGTAGCCTTCGCTGACCTCAGGCACCATGACCCCAATAGTGTAGCTGCGCTGAGAGCGCAGCGAGCGGGCGACAAAGTTGGGTCGGTATCCGAATTGGCGTGCAGCGTGAAAGATGCGGTCCTTGGTCCTCTGGGGAATCGAAGCGGCAGCCGGCGAGCGGTTCAGGACCAGGGAGAGGGTGGCGGGCGAAAGCTCGAGATAGTCGGCCAGTTCCTTCAAGCTGAGCGGCCGCTGGGACGGAGCGCCGGTCCGGGCACCCGCCGGAGCCACGCGACCACGATCGCGTACGCGCATGTCTGGAAGTCTGACACAGGCCGGTAAGTCCAGCAAGGGCCTTGACATGCCTGGCGGCTGGTGGTATGAATGGCGCAGCGTCGGAATAAATCGATTTACTAGCCTTTCGGGGAGGGTGTTGGGCCAGGGGCGCGGGGGCTTGGATCAGGTCGCCGGAGCCAACCAGGAAACGCCCGCGATTCCGTAGCAGGCACGCTATTGAACTGCAGAGAGGAGCTACCCATGAAGAAGACACTTCTCCGTCCCATGGGGATTGTGGGATTTGTGTGTCTGGTGTCGATGGCCGCGGCCCCCGTCCTCAGGGCCCAGTATCGCGCCGGGCTCCAGGGAGCGGTAACCGATCCGCAAGGCGCTGCCATTCCCGGTGCCACGGTCACGCTGATCAGCAAGGAGACGGGTATTTCCCGGACCGCTACCACTGACGCGCGTGGTGTTTACAGCTTCACTAACTTAGCTCCGGGTCATTATTCCATGACGGTGGAGTCGGCGGGATTCAAGAAGAAGGTGTATGACGATGTGCAGGTAGTAGCCGAGCAGATGAATGCCTTGAACGTGCAACTCGAGGTGGGTGAGGTCACTGAGTCCGTCACCGTCTCTGCCTCCGTGGCGCCTGCGATCGATACGGAGACGGGCAACGTGGCCGGCACCCTCACCAGCCAACAGGTCCAACTGCTGCCCTCGTTCGGCAGTGACCCTTACCAGTTGTTGCGCCTCGCGCCGGGCGTTTTTGGCGACGGAGCGATGGGGGCAGGAGGTGGTGGCACTGCGCTACCCGGCAGCAACCAGAGCTCCTCCGGTTCGACGGGCAGCATCTTCATGACGGAGAACCAGCCGCAGATCGTGGCGGCCGGCACGCGGAACAACGGCAACAGCTACCAGATTGACGGAGTCGAAGTGAACAGCCTGGCCTGGGGAGGCTCCGCCGTCATTACCCCGAACGAAGAGTCGGTGAAGGAGATCCAGATCCAGGCCAATCCTTACAGCGCCGAAAACGGCCGCAACAGCGGCGCCCAAGTTCTGGTCGTCTCCAAGAATGGGACGAACGACTTTCACGGCTCCGCCTTCTTCAAGTTCCACCGGCCGGGACTAGATGCCTTCCAGGCTTGGAACGGTCCTTTTGGGCAGCCGCAGCGTGACGCCAACCGCTTTAATCAGTTTGGGGGCAGCATTGGCGGCCCGGTGGTGAAGAACCACCTGTTTTTCTTCTTTTCCTACAACACGTTGCGCAATGAAAGTGTCGGCACCGGCAACGGCTGGTACAACACCTCCGAGTTCCTCTCTGCCGTCCGAGCCGCGGCTCCCAACAGCATCGCGGCCAAGTATGCAGCGCTTCCGGGCATCAATGCCGTTTACAGCCGGGTGAATTCAGTAACCTGCGCTCAGGTGGGCTTGCTAGCCACGCAGTGCCAGACGGTGTCCGGAGGTTTGGACGTCGGCTCGCCGCTCAAGAACGTCCCCCTCGGAACCCACGACCCCACCTACGGGCAACCGGCAACGCCCTTTGGTGTGGGTGGGGGCCTGGACGGTGTGCCGGACATCTTCAACGTCACCACTACTCTGCCCATCAAACAAACGGCTACGCAGTACAACGGCCGCGTGGACTGGCAGGCTACCAGCAAGGACCTGCTCACCTACACCATCTACTGGGTCCCCAATGACAGCACGTTCTTGAACGGCCCCGCCCGCGCCATCAATATCTGGCACAGTAACCGCCTGAATTACTCCGACACCCTGCTGTGGCAGCACACGTTTGGTCCAACGGTCATCAACGAAGCGCGGGGCAACGTCACACGCTGGTATTTCAACGAGGTGAAATCCAACCCGCAAGAGCCCTTCGGATACCCCGCCGACAATATTAACGGCATCGGCCCCATCGGTTTCCCCGGCCCCTTCTTTGGCGCTCCGGGTCCGGGCGTGTTCTACCAGACCACTTACAACGTGCGCGACACCTTGACCAAGGTCCTCAACAGCCATTCCCTCAAGTTTGGCACTGACCTCTACCGGGAACAGGACAACGACCAGGCACCCTGGGGCGGTATCCCCACCTACCAGTTTAACGACCTGTGGGATTGGGGCAACGACGCTCCTATCAGCGAGAGTTCGAACTTCGATCCTAGGACCGGAAGGCCAACCTCAGCGGTTAAGTATGTGCGTTCGAGCATCTGGGCCCTGTTCGCCCAGGATGATTACAAGTTCCGGCCTAACCTGACGCTCAACCTCGGCCTGCGCTGGGAGTATTTCAGCCCGCTGCACGAGAAATACAACAACCAGAGCACGGTCATCCTCGGCAGCGGTGCTAACGCCTTGACCGATCTCCGATTGAGGATCGGTGGCGACCTTTACAGTGCCAGCCACCACAATTTTGGACCCCAAATCGGCTTTGCCTGGAGCCCGGGCGGGATCTTCGGCCACGGGTTTAACAACAATTTCGTGCTGCGCGGCGGCTTTGGCATCGCCTACAACCGGATGCAGGAAGCGATCACCCTCAACGGCCGCTTCAACCCGCCACTGGTCACCAACCTCTTCTTGACGGGGCCGAATATCTTCTACGCCTTAGGTGGCTCGCCGCACGACGTCTACAGCTACCCGTCGAACCCTGCTGCCGTGGAGACCTTTTCCCCCACCACCGGGTTGCCGACTTGCGCGCCGGCCACCTGCGCGCCGGTCAGCCTGACAGCCTTCGACGTCAACTTGCCCACGCCCATCGTCTATCGCTATTCGGTGGAAGGCCAGTACGAGTTCGCGCACAATTGGGTAGCGACCGTGGGTTACCAAGGCAGCCAGAGCCGCCACTTCACCCGCCAAATCATTAACCTGAATTGGCTCTATTATCCGAACCTCAATCCAGCAGTGCAGGGTGTCGACTTTTATACAAACGATGCCAATGCCCATTACAATGCGCTACTGGCCGGGGTTCAGCATCGCTTCTCCCGCTCATTCCAGGTGGACGCGCAGTATACGCTGAGCTCCTGCTTCGACCACGGGTCGCAAGATTATTATGCTGATCCTTATCCCTTCAACATCGCCGCGTCCTATGGCCACTGCGACTATGACGTGACCCATGCCTTCAAGGCCTTCGGCATATGGTCGCCGCGCTTCTTCCACGGCCAGGGCTGGAAGGAGAAGGTCCTGGGCGGCTGGCAGTTCAGCCCGGTCGCCACGTTTCACACCGGCTTTCCCTTCACACCCTTCTACGGCGTCAACGTGGTCTATCCCCCGGGCTCCGGAGTTGGCGGCTGCAGTCTGATCTACCCCAACAGCGGGTTCTGCAATGCCGAGCCCGCGGCCTATAAAGGCGGGGCAGGCAGCAACTACAGCAACGCCACCTTTGAGAAGCCGTTCGGAAACTTCCCCGATCTGGCGACGAACCCCACGGCGTACTTCACGCTGCCTGCCCTGTCGGCGACAGGTGTTCCCCCGCTGCCAGGCGTGCAGCGCAATCTGTTCCGCGGGCCGCACTATCGCGATCTCGATCTCACCCTCGCCAAGGACTTTGGACTGCCGCCGATCAGGGGCTTGGGTGAGAACGCCAGATTCTCCCTGCGCGCCTACTTCTTCAACCTCTTCAACACGCTGAACCTGACGCCTCTGGGCTCGCAGCAATTTCTGGGTAACATCACCCTGGATCAGGCCACGAACACCATCACCTCGTTCACCCCGAATCCGGCCTTTGGCCAAGCCCAAAGTGCTCTGGGCGCACGGGTGATCGAGCTGGTAGCCAGGTTTGAATTCTGAAAACAAGTACCGAAGTCAGGAAGAAGAATTAGGGACTTTCTCTTGCGGGGGAGAGACGCATGCGGTGAGGGTGGTAGATGAAGGTTAACCGGCACGTTGCGCGTCCAGCCTGCAACCTTCATAGTGTGACGATTCGGGTTGCTCCCCTTCTGGCAATCTGGGTTTTCCCACCCTGGGGGGTGGCAGCATTAGAGGCGCAACTCTCCTTCTCCGCTCTCGCGCAGCAGGCCGATGCGGCGCGCGAGGCTAACCGCCTCGGGGACGCTTTAGCCTTGTATCAGGAGGCACTGGCACTGAGGCCTACGTGGGCCGAGGGCTGGTGGTCCTTAGGCACCATTCATTACGACCGGAACGAGTACCGCGAGGCAGCGAAGGCCTTCGAAAAGCTCACCGCTCTTGCCCCTCAGGACGGAACTGCCAAGGTAATGCTCGGGCTGTGCGAGTTCGAGCTTGGCGAAGACGACTCCGCCCTGCGCCATCTTCAGGAAGGTCGCCAGCTAGGGACGATCAAGGACGCCCAATTACGGCACGTAGCACGCTTCCATGAGGGCGTCCTGCTGCAACGGAAAGGAAGGTTTGAGACGGCCATCGAGACGCTGCAGGCTCTCTGCCGTGACGGCCTCGAGACGGACGGCCTCGATCAGGTATTGGGCATGGCCGCGCTCCAGATTCGGGCGCGCGAGCCTCATCAGACCACAGAAGCTGCCGTGGCGAGTCGGGCCGGCCACGCTGAGTGCCTGGCCGGGCAGCGCCGATTCGATAGCGCACGGTCGATCTACGCCCGGCTTGTTGAGGAGCATCCCAATTTCCCCAACTTGCACTACGCCTACGGCGGCTTCCTGCTTGAAGCCCAGGATACCAGGGCGGCGGTGGCCGAGTATCAGCGCGAGCTGGCCCGCAATCCCCGGCACGTCCTGGCACGCCTCAAGATCGCGGCAGTAGATTACCGTGTGGATTCGGTGACAGGGCTGAAATATGCGGAAGAGGCGGTGAAGCTTGATCCCCAGCTTCCGTTCGCCCACTACCTGCTGGGTCTTCTGCTGGTCGACACACGCCAGTACGAGCGAGCGATTCCGGAGCTCGAAACCGCCCGGCGCGCTCTTCCTCGCGAGCCGAAGGTGTATTTCGCGCTGGGCGAGGCCTACGCCCACGCCGGACGCAAGGAGGAGGCGGCCCGAGCCCGCGCCCTGTTCGTCCGCTTGAGCCATGAATCAACCGCGACAGCATCCGGGGTTTCGGAGCTCGCTGGCCAGCTGGTCGCGAAGCCGCAGGACTAAGGCAAGGAATGAAGGGCGGTGCCCGGCTCGGCAGGATGCACGAGGCACTCTATGGCTTGATCGTGAGATGGGTGGTGAAATATATACTTTCTCCACGCCGCCCGCTGACCCGACGGTTTGCCACGCCTTCGGAGTCCACCAATTTCCTCGCGGCGGCGCAAACCGATGACGAAGATTTCCCGCCGGGAGTCATTGCGCGTGCTTAGCGCAGTGCCACTTCTGGCGGGAGGGGGAAACCCGTTTCCTGCAGCGCCTTGGGCGTGCGCTTCAAATGAGCCCAATGCGCTTACACCTGAAGACCAGGCTTTCCTGGAGGATCTTCGGCACCGTGCCTTTCTCTTTTTCCTGGAACAGGCTGATCCGGGCACTGGCCTAGTGCGGGACCGGGCGCGTACCTCAGGCGGGGTGGAGAGCGCCCATGACCGTGACGCAGCCAGTATTGCGGCGACGGGCTTTGGCTTGACGGCCTTGTGTGTTGGTGCCGAGCACAGCTGGATCTTGCGCAGTGAGGCGCGAAGTCGGGTACTGACGGCTCTGCGCTTTTTCGCCGGGCACGCCCCGTCCGAGCACGGATGGTTCTACCATTTCCTCGCTGCGGCGACCGGCGAGCGCAAGTGGAAGTGCGAACTTTCGTCAATCGATACGGCCTTGCTGCTGGCCGGCGTGCTCACGGCGAGGCAGTATTTCGCCGACGACTCGGACGTCGCGGCCCTCGCGGAAGCGATTTACCGGCGCGTCGATTTCCGGTGGATGCTCAACGGCGACCCCTACTTGCTGGCGATGGGGTGGTTCCCAGAGAAGGGCTTCGTTCCCCAACGCTGGGATCATTATTGCGAACTGATGATCCTCTACCTGCTGGCCATCGCCTCTCCCTCACGCCCCCTCCCCGTCGAGTCCTGGTACGCATGGAGCCGCCCGCCGATTACCTATGGACCTTATCATTACATCTACGGTGACCGCCCTTTGTTTGTGCACCAGTACGCCCACGCCTGGATTGACTTCCGCCATCGCCGCGAATCGCGGCCGCCCCACATCGACTGGTTTGAAAATTCGGTTACGGCCACGCTCGCCCATCGTGAATACTGCATCCGGCTGCACTCGAAGTTTCCCGGCTACTCGGCCGACGTTTGGGGCATCACCGCGTCCGACAGTGCCAAAGGGTACGTCGCCTGGGGTGGGCCGCCCGATGATCCGCGGGTGGACGGCACGGTGGTCCCGTGCGCCCCAGGGGGGTCACTGATGTTCGCACCGAAGGAATGCCTGGCCGCCCTTCGCACCATGAAGCGCCTCTACGGCGAGCGGATTTGGGGCCACTATGGTTTTACCGATGCGTTCAACCCCAATACTGGCTGGGTCGACTCGGACGTGATTGGCATCGACGCTGGCATCACGCTGCTCAGCGCCGAGAACCTAGTGACCGGTAACGTGTGGAAGTGGTTCATGCAGAATGCCGCTATCCGTAGGGCGATGGATCGAGTCGGACTGGCGCTGTAGGGCCGGTGCGTGCACCCCCGTCCCGGGGGCTAGGGCGCTCACCCGCCGCGGGCGCCGGCGAATGCACGATGAGATGAGGGGGCTGTGCAATGATGAGCATGCACACACACAAACTCAGCAGCGGGGCGCCGAAGGCCCTACTGATTGTGCTGGCATGCGCCCTCCGGCCTGCGGTCTGGCACGGCCAGACGGCGGCTCCCAACGCAGCGGCGGAGACGATTACTGTTGATGCGCAGGGGCCTGCCCGTCCTTTCCCTCACTTCTGGGAACAGATGTTCGGATCCGGCCGGGCCATCCTCTCCTTGCGCGAGAGCTACCGCCGTGACCTGCGGGTGGTACGGGAAGCGACCGGCTTCGAATACGTTCGCTTCCATGCCATCTTCCACGACGAAGTGGGCCTCTACGACGAAGATGCGGCTGGCCAACCCCTTTACAACTTCTCTTACGTGGACCAGATTTATGACGGTTTGCTCGAGAACGGCGTGCGTCCATTCGTCGAGCTGAGCTTTATGCTCAGGAAGCTTGCGTCAAAGCCGGTGCTGCATCCGTTCTGGTATCACCCGTACACTTCGCCGCCCAGGGACTGGGACCGCTGGGGTGAACTGATTGAGCGCTTTGCGCGTCACCTGGTCGATCGCTACGGCATCGACGAGGTGGCGAAATGGTATTTCGAAGTGTGGAACGAGCCCAACATCGACTTTTGGTCGGGTGAGCCCAAAGAGGCCACTTACTACCAGCTTTACGATGTCACCGTGCGGGCGCTGAAGAGTGTGAGTCCTCGGCTGCGCGTCGGCGGCCCGGCGACGGCCCAGGCTGCCTGGGTGGACCGCTTCATTCGCCACTGCGCTGCCGAACATGTACCGGTCGACTTCGTCTCTACCCACGTTTACGGGAACGACCGGGCGCAGGACGTATTCGGCACGGACGAGGCACTTGCGCGGGACGCCATGGTGCCGCGTGCAGTGAAGAAGGTGCACGACCAGGTGCGCGGCTCCGCCCTGCCGAACCTGCCAGTGATCTTCTCGGAATACAACGCCAGCTACATGAACGAAGTCGACGTGACCGACTCGCCCTATATGGGGCCTTGGCTGGCTTTGACCATCAGCCGGTGCGACGGCCTGGTGGACATTCTGGCTTACTGGGACTTTTCGGACGTCTTCGAGGAGCAGGGTGTCGTGAAGCGCCCGTTCTACGGCGGGTTCGGCCTGATGGCCGAGCGTGGCATTCCGAAGGCTGCCTTCAACGCCTTCAAGCTGCTGCACCGCCTCGGCACCGAGCGCCTGGCCGTCGAATCGCCGGACGCGCTGGCCACGCGCCGCGCGGACGGCTCGCTAGCCATCGCCTTATGGAACTACGCGCCGCCTTCTCCACCCGAGAAAGAGCCGGATGGCCGCCTCAAATCGTTCGCCTTGTCCATTCGCGGGCTGAAAGGTTCGGCTACGGCCTGGATTTACGTCGTGGATCGCGAGCACGGCTCGCCGCTAAACGCGTGGGTCGCCATGGGCAAGCCCGACACCCCCACGCGCGAGCAGATCCGGCGCCTGCGCGAAGCCAGCAAGTTGGGTCCGCTGCGCGTCCAGGAGCTCACGCCCGGCCAGCCAAGTATCCGTCTCGCACTCGAGCCGCAAGGGTTAGCGCTGGTGGAAGTCGTGCCGCAATGCTGAACCTAACGCCCGTTTCAGGGCTGTGGCCGAACTGGTAGGGTAGAATAGTCCCCACCGCGGAGGCTGCTTTGCCGGCAAAATGGTTACTCAAGTCCGACCCTGAGACGTACTCCTTCGCCGACCTCGAGCGCGACCGAGAGACAGTATGGGACGGCGTCTCCAACAATTTGGCGCTGAAACACATCCGCGGCATGCACAAGGAGACATGGCGCTGATTTACCGCACGGGCGAGGAGAGCGCGCTTCCCCACAATCATGGCGCTGTGTGTGCGCTCGTGCGACTACCTGCTCGAGGGATTGCGACGCGGGGAGGTCTGATAAGCGGGGACCATTTAGAAGCACGCTCCTCCAGGCGCTTGTACGTGCCTGATCACTCCCTGGCTTGGTAAAGTTTGTCCAGGCACTCCGAATTCTTAAGCAATTCGGGTGGAACTCGAACTGGAGGACGAGAGGCGTTACGGCCACCCTCTGCGCTGCCACCTAGGCGTGAACCCGCTTATCGCTGGAATTCGTAAAGTGTGTTTGACTTCTGAGCGCAAGCTCGATGCTCGCCCTCAGTTGATCAGCCAAATTTACGAGCGAGCGGTATACCTTACAACCTCGAGTTGGTTCTCCTTGCTGGCCCCGAGGAAGAAGAAGCTGTCGGGAGATTCGGCGCAAGCCGGAACTGTGAAGCCGACCTGTCCTCCGGGCAAGCGGTAAATGGCGATCACCTGACCGGTTTCGGGATTGAGGACGGTGATCATGCCGCTCTGGCCCAGATTCTCGCCCGCTCCTCCCGTTGCGAAATGCTCCCAATCAATAAATAGATAGTTGACGCCGGCCGTTGCCATTTGTGACGGGCTGAGGTCGGGCGCGGGAGCACGCAGCGGGAATCGGCGGACAACCTGTCCTGCGGCTGAAACTGCATAGAGATGCGGCGCGCGCGTGCCCTGCAGGATGTATATGTTTCCGTCCGGCGAAGTGACGGTAAACGTATTGCTCTCGAGCGAGACAGGATTTGTATCGAGGTTCGTCTCGGGCTTTATGGAAGCCTTAGCCGAAGTCACGCCGGATCCTGCTGCAATCTCGCCCAACGTGATAGGGGCCTTGAACATCGCGTCGCGGTCAAAGATGCCTGCAAAGGTTCCCAGCTCACGCTCGCCTCCGACGCTTGTCCCGGAAAGCAGGAATTCTCCAGTTGCAAACACGGCCAGATGGATCGGCTGGAAACGACTCTCGCCCTCGTTCCCCCTGACCTTCTCGTAAGACTCTACAGTTCCGTCGTCTTTGTATTTCACGATGAAATAGTCAACATCCCGCTTTCGCTCCGAATCGCGGGAATGGGCGTGGATCAGCATGTAGAGCTCTCCCCTTGGGCTGACATCAAAGCTGTTTCGGCTCGCAGGCTCGTAACCCGGAATGGCAGGCAGCGGATACTGCACAACCTGTTTCCGTCCAGTCCAGATCTTGGATACGGGAATTTGGCCCATCCTGCTGATCCCGTTTTGCCCCAAGGCAGCCGGGGAGGGGCTGTATACCACATAAATGTTCGCGTCGGCATCGCATTTGATTCGTGTCCCAACGACCACCGGAGGGGGTGCGGGAAAGTCGACCGTATCTGCCAGATAAAGATCGGATACCTCGGGAGCCGCTTCCTGCGAGCTGTTGGGTTCGGAGTGCGTGTTCTTCTGTCGAGTGTGCGCGGGCATAGGTTTGATATCGGCAAGCCACAAAAGGACAGCCGCTGTTATGATTGTGATTAAGAACTTGGTTTTTAGTAACATAGGTCTATCTCTCCTCTTTCGGCGAAGAGGTGGGCTGGCTGCTGCTCCTCTGTCATTCTGAATCGTGCGGTTCAGGTCCTGAAGGGTAAATAAATTAGCGCATAGCGCCCGGAGCAGTCCCGCACCCAAAGAGGCTCATTCAGCAGAGCAGTGGGCTTCGTTCGCGTGGGAGCCTTCGGCGCCCCTGTGCAGATACCCGACCGGGATGTCAGGCTGCTCCATGGCGCGCTACAGCAGTAGTAGGTCTGGGTGTTGTAGTTTGTCCCAGTGCCAGACGGCTCGTCGCAAGTGATATTACGATGTGACCCTTGCAATTGCCTGACTGGCAGTAGACGTCGTATGGCCCAGTGTGCGCGCAGCAAATGTCTGCCCGGCCCGATCGAGCCGCGACGGCTGCCATTAGACCCGCGACTGCAATAGCTACAAACAATCGTACCCTAATCCCGGAAATCATACGTCACCTCCCAGCATGGGAGAAGAGAATCCTTCCGGTATCCCTTGCTTTGCATCCCTTCCGACGGTTCTTTAGCCAACGTCCAAAGTAGCGGTCAAGCAGAAACACTTACCCCGATGTGCTATTTCTTCGCGGAACGTGCTATCGGCTTTGCTGCGGGGGCACAGGCGTGAGCCGTTTTCGATATTCCGATGGGGTGATGCCCAGTTGCTCCCGGAAGGCGCGAGTCAGGTCGGGCGGGTGTGCGTAGCCTACGCGGGCCGCCACCTGCTTGATCGAGAGCCTCCAATCTGCGAGGAGTTCTTTGGCCTTTGTCACGCGGAGGGCTTGGAGATAGGCTTTAAATGTCAGACCGGACTCTTGTTTGAACAGGTGCTCGAACCTGGATCGGCTCAGCCCCGACTGGCGGGCCACGGCGCTTGCAGTCAGGCGCTGGGCATAATGCTGCTGTATCAGGTTGCGTGCCGCCTCGATCCTGGGGTCCATCGGGCCGCCCCCACTTTAAGGACGGCTCCTGCGGACGGCGGGTTACCCCGTAACTGGGTCATGGTGTTTCAAACGAGCTTTCCGAAGGATGGTAGGAGCCTAGTCTGGCGCGGTAAAAGGGTCAGAAAAAAAGGG
>CADDZE010000013.1 GCA_902812465.1 Acidobacteriota bacterium
GCATGCTTGGAAGAATGAGCTTTTGCCTACCCAGTGTATCTCAGCCGCGATTCCCGGCAAACCATAGCATGCGCTGGAAGTTCTGGAGGAAAAGCATGAGTGTATCTCAGCCGCGATTCCCGGCAAACCATAGCTGGAATACTGGTAAGCGTAGACAAATCCAAGTGTATCTCAGCCGCGATTCCCGGCAAACCATAGCGACCGCGTGGAATTGTTCCCCACAAACCAGAGTGTATCTCAGCCGCGATTCCCGGCAAACCATAGCCGTTTGGGAACGTCGCGTTTCGAGCCTTGAAGTGTATCTCAGCCGCGATTCCCGGCAAACCATAGCCGGCGGGCACATCGACGGGGAGCTGCTTGAGTGTATCTCAGCCGCGATTCCCGGCAAACCATAGCGCCATAGCGCCACAACGGGGCAACACATCTAAAGCTAGACTTAGGCGCTATGGTTTGCCGGGAATCGCGGCGGTTTGACCATGCCAGAGCATCGGCCTATACTGTCCTCTGACAGCAGGACAATCAACGCTGCGTCGGGGCGAGGAGCCGCCGGGCAGGGAAGCAAGGTGTGTATGGCAAATATCTTTCGTGGAATCGCTGCGTCTACCGCAGCCATTGTCAAGGGCTTCTCGGTAACGCTCCGCAACATGTTGCGCCCGACGGTTACGGAAAACTACCCGGATGAGCCAGTTCACTTCGAGGACCGCTACCGCGGGGTCCACGTCCTACGGCGTGACGAGAACGGGCTGGAGAAGTGCGTGGCCTGTTTCCTGTGCGCGGCCGCCTGCCCTTCAAACTGCATCTACATTGAGGCTGCGGAAAATACCGGCGAGCAGCGCATCAGTGCGGCCGAGCGCTATGCCAAGGTCTACAACATTGATTACAACCGCTGCATCTTCTGTGGCTATTGCGTAGAGGCTTGCCCTTGCGACGCCATCACTCACGGGCAGGGCTTCGAGATCGCCGCCTACGACACCAACGCGCTCGTCTATCGCAAGGAGCAGCTGCTCGAGCCCGCTCCCTCACGGCCCGAACCTAAGACAGCACCCCCTCCTCCGGTCGCGGGCGAGTCCCTCCTGCGGATCTAAACAGTAAATCATGGACGGTTCAGCTGCAGGTATTCACGCAGGGTCGGATCGCTGCGTACTTTCCAGATGTGCCCGTCAATCCAGTAGTGCAACAAGCCCGGGGCGGCAAAGAAGGAGAAGATGATCTGGTTGCGCAGGGTGGTGTCGCTTGGTCCGAAAAGAGGGTGCACCACGAAGCGCGGCACAAAATCGAAGATAAAGGCGTAAAGAGCGGCGCACCCGACGTAGGCCAGCCAGCGGCTGTTGATGAACGTGGCCAATCCGAAACGCCGCCCCTGGCCGGCATCCTTACCGTACTTGTTCTGATTGTAAAACCAAACCAGCCGGTGGTACTGGATATTGTGGTAAATGGTCACGGCCGCGTAGACCCCCAGAAGCGGCATGCCGCTGCGGAACAAGAGGTAGTTGATAGGGATGGCGGCCGCCAGCAGGCATTGCTTCGGCCAGTTGAGCGGCATCCCGCGTCGCCACTTGTCGAACTGACGCACCAGGTAGACGAGCGTCACCAGGATAAGGACGAACAGCAGAGCGTTGTGGAAAAGCTCACCCGCGCGCGGAGGAATGGGGAAGGGAAGGAGCTCACGAGCTTCTTTGTCATGGAAGGGGTAGGTGAGGAACGGATAATAGAACGCGGTAGCCAGAAAGATTTTGTCCAGACGATTATCAGCCGGATCGAAGTCCTTGTTCTTGGCCTTATAGAGCATCATGAAGCCATAGTGCTGCTTGAAGATATGGTAGTAACCCCACAGCTCCGTAGCCAACTCAAGCCAATCGCCCAGCCCAAGGAGGATCAGGACAGGACCGATGGTGAAGAAAAAGACCAGGCTACCCCACAACCAGCGGCCGCGGCGGGCCCGCTCCTCGGCATCGAAGTAGGTGCGGGAGATGGTAGCGAACCCGTGGGTCTCGTCAAACACAATAGCCCAGATGGCCACCAGCAGCAGCAGCGGCACATGCGTGAATCGCCACAACGCCCAGAAAAGGTAGCCAGCCGCCGCGCCACCGAAGGTGAACCATAGCAAGTCGACGGGCTGGGAGATGATCCATCGGGAAGCGGGCCGGGACGCTTGCTCCAGTACTGCAGTCGTGGTCCCCATGCGTGAGAAACCCCGCACTTCGCCTGTGGCGAAGGTCAACTCACCAAGATACATAAAGCGCGGCTCGAGCGCCAGTCCAGAACCCCACTTCTCCAGAACCCTCGGCCCCGACAATCACCGACGGCCAGCGCCTTCTCGAGTGAGCTCCAAGTTTCAGTGCCGGGGGAGCGCAAGAATCTCCCAAATGGGAGATGCACCATCGCCGGGACCATTTAAAATTGCGTCGCATGAGGCACGAACGGGTCCTTCAAACCACGACCGAGAGCGGCCAGAAGTGTACGTGGCGGCGAATGCAAACTGTTCCAGTCATGATCGCGGGATTGTCCCTCGCGATGCTTCCGGCCTGCACGGGAACACGCACGGCAAGCACGGGCTCTCCGCGCTCCGAAGTGACGCAGCCGGCGCGTAGCATGGCTGTCTTGCCTGATCCCTGCAAGCTGATCACCCAAGCCGAGGCTTCAGCCGCATGGGGCATTAAGCTCGGTCCCGCCCAACCCGTCGATCTCAAATCCCTCGGCAAACGGTGCCGCTTTGAGACAGGCTCGTTTGACGAGCTGTTTCTGGACGCAACCAACATCACCGGCCTCGTGGATAGCTACGCCCATTTGCCGGATGCGGTATCTGTTTCAGGACTCGGTGATAAGGCCGTGTGGATGCCCGGGAACACCTCCACGCTGTGCATTGTTAAGGGCAACACCCCTGGTGAACATCCGCTTTCCTCCCACCGTCAAGTCATTGACCGCAGGTGTTCGGAAGGTCGGTGAGCCGGTCGCTAGCCGAATGTGAACGGCGGAGAAACCATGAGTCACAAGGAACAGATGGGACTACGCGTCGTGCTGCTAGGGTCGCTCGTGCCGGCGCTATGGGCGGCTGTGCGGGCTAGGAATCCCGTATCCAGGCAGTCAAGCGCCAGCTTTCCGGCTTCGCCAAGAGCGTGCCAGCTCCACGGACGGGCATGGCCGCGTGCTACTACTGAATCGCCGGGCCGAAGCTATCCTCAACGAGAACGCGGAATCGCGCTGCGTAAGGGCAGGCTTACTGCAGTAGATTCCTCCGACGCGCGACGCTTACGGCTACTGCTTCGCTCAGCCACCCTTGCTGACCTTGCTCCGGGCATCGCAGGCATCGACACGATGGCCCTCCAGCACGATGAAACCTCCAAGCCCCTCTATTTAACCATCATGCCAGCACGCGGCAGAGACGTACCAAGCCGGGGCCGGCCAGGCGCACTTGTGTTCATTTCCGACCCGGCCACCGAACCGGCCTCGCGCATGCCTTTATTATCCCGGCTCTTTGGTCTAACTCCGGCCGAATGCCGCCTCGCGGCTCTCCTACTGCAGAATGTCGAACTCCGCGCCGCGGCACAACACATGCACGTAACGACTGGCACCGCGCGCTTTATGCTGAAGAGCATTTTTTACAAGACACACTGCCACCGTCAAGCAGAACTGATCCGGCTCGTGAGCATGATTCCCGGCATCCCGCCACAACCGAAAAGCTCTTCCACAAAGCCTGACGAGGCCGATCCGAACGCCAAGCTGGATGCCCCAGGCGCTGCTTCCTAGGCGGGGAACCGGGCCATCCAGGGCCAGCGAAAAGGTGAAACGGGGCGGGCCAAGAGCTAGTGCTAGAGAGAGTCCGATAAGGTATGTTATGTTAACCTTAGCAGCCTGGCTCGTTCGCCAGCCAACACCATCGAGAAACCGCCGCTACTCGTTGCCTGAGAGCGTCTTTAAATATCGCCGCCGTAACTCGCTCAGGGTCATTGGCCCCCGCCGTATTCGGGTGGCCAACAAGGTACCTTGCGACGTCCGCACGGTGGTGACATAGACGGTGTCTCCAGCGCGCAGATCACCAAAGGCGAGCGGCCTGCCTTGTTCGTTCTGAATTGTGGTCTTCTCATTGACGGCCACCAACTCGGTGACCTCCGTTGGGAACTTGAGGACGAGTTCCTTCTTCGGTAAGTCGACAGAGGAGATGATGAAGAATTCGTCGTTGCTGGGGTGCGCCGTATACTGGGTGTTCTGAGCGCGTCCTGGGATGGCTGCCGGCCACAGAACTAGGACAGACGCCACCGTCGCCCGGCGCCAGAGGATATTGGCTCTTCTGCTCATCCTACAACCTCTCTTTCTCAGATGTTGCGTTTTCTCCAGCCCACATGGCATGTTGTTCACCAAAATCCAGTCGTCTCCGGATTTGCCAACTACTCATAGCGCAACGCGTCGATTGGGTCGAGGCACGCAGCCTTATGGGCTGGGTAATACCCAAAGAAGACCCCGACCGCTAAGGAGAACATTGTCGCGATCACAATGGCTTCGGGGGAGACGCGAGTACGCCACTCGAGTATTCTGGAAACCAGGTAGGAACCTAAAACACCGGTTACGACGCCCACCGTCCCTCCCAAGCAGCTTAGCATCACAGCTTCGCTGAGGAATTGCATTTGCACATCCTGTTCGGTAGCCCCCACGGCCATGCGCACGCCGATCTCCCGCGTGCGCTCAGTAACCGACACCAGCATGATGTTCATGATCCCGATGCCGCCCACTAGCAGAGAAATGGAAGCGATGCTGGCCAGCAGGATGGTCATGATGCGCTGCGACTGTGCCTGAGTCTCGGCGATGGCGGCGGGATGGCGCAAGTTAAAGTCGTCAGGCTGATCGGGACGCAGGTGATGGCGCTCGCGGAGCAGAGCCGTGATCTGGCGCTCCGCGGGCACCAAGGCCTCTGGCGAGACCGCCGAGCACATGATGTCGTCAACCCATGTAATGCCCTTGATCTTTCGCTGCACCGTCGTATAGGGCATGATCAGCACGTCGTCCTGATCCCCACCAAAGGGTGACTGGCCCTTGGGAGCCAGGACGCCCACGACCAGACAGGGGAGGTTCTTGACCCGAATTGTCTGGCCCACTGGGTCCTGTTGGCCAAAGAGATTCTCGACCACCGTCCTGCCCAACAGGCAGACGTCGGTAGCCTCCTCCACGTCGTGCTGGAAAAAAGCGCTTCCCGATTCTACAGGCCAGTGGCGCACCTGGAGATAGGCTGGAGCCACGCCGCGCACGGTGGTATACCAGTTCTGACCCTTATAGACCACCTGGACGCCGGTATCGACATGGGGCGACACATTCTGGACCAGAGGAATCTGCTGCTCGATGGCGCGGGCGTCCGACACGGTCAGGCTCTTGGTTCCCCAATTGCCCGTGCGGACACCGTTGACCTGCCGTCCTCCTGCTTCGATCCAGATCATGTTCTCGCCGAGGTTGCGGATCGATTCCTTCACCTGGTCGGAAGCCCCCTGCCCGATGGCCACCACGCAGATCACCGCTCCGACGCCGATGATGATGCCCAGCATAGTGAGCGCCGTCCGGAGCTTGTTGCGGCTCAAGGCAGCGAAAGCGACTCTCAGAATAACGGAGAGGCTATTCACTTCGTCCTTCCCCAGCCCCCACAGGCAAAAGGGCTCCCTGCCTTGCTGCGCCAGCAAAGGCATCCCAGAAAATCCGCTCAACCACGCGCACGCCGTGCTGCAGCTTCACTCGTACCGCAAGGCTTCGATGGGGTCGAGACGCGCAGCCTTGCGTGCGGGATAGTAGCCGAAGAAGATGCCTACCGCGGCGGCAAACAAGACCGCAATGGCGATCGATGAGGGTGGCACCAGCGTCGGCCAGTTGAGCATGTTGGACACCACCATCGAGCCAAAGACCCCGGCCACCACCCCCACCAGACCGCCGAGCATGCTCAGCACCATGGCTTCGCTCAGGAACTGCATCTGTACGTCTTGTTCGGTAGCTCCCACGGCCATGCGTACACCGATCTCCCGCGTGCGCTCCGTCACGGATACCAGCATAATGTTCATGATTCCGATGCCGCCTACCAGCAAGGACACGGAGGCGATGCTGGCCAGCAAGAGCGTCATGATGCGCCCGGACTGGGCCTGAGCTTCCGCCAGGTCGGAGGGGCTGCGAATGATAAAGTCGTCGTCCTCATCAGGGCGCAAATGGTGGCGTTCGCGCAGTAGGCTCGCGATCTGGACTTCCGCCGGGTGAATGGCCTCCTGCGAGATGGCCGAGCAGATCACGAACTGCAGCCAGTCAATGCCGATGATCTTCTTCTGCACGGTGGTAAACGGCATGATGATGGTGTCATCCTCATCCTGCCCGAAGGGTGACTGTCCTTTGGAGGCGAGCACGCCAATCACTCGAAACGGCAGGTTTTGGATGCGTACCGTCTTGCCCACTGGATTTTCCGAGCCAAACAAGTTCTGGACCACCGTGAGCCCTAGCACGCACACATCGGCCGCGGAATCCACTTCGTGCTCGGTGAAGGCGCTTCCCTCTTGGATCGGCCAGCGGCGGATGCTGAAATATTCCGGGGAAACGCCGCGCAGGTGCGTATACCAGTTCTGGTTACCGTAAACGATTTGGGCGTTCGATCCCACTCCGGGCGAGACGGCAGCGAGCAGAGGGATCTGCTGCTCCATGGCCTTGGCGTCCCCCAGCCGAAGCGTCTTGGTGGCCGAGCTTCCCATGTGGACGCCGTGCTGGTTGACGTCGCCGGCGGCGATGAAGATGATGTTGTCACCCAGGTTGCGCAGTGCATCCTGAACCTGATTAGCCGCTCCCTCGCCGATGGCTACCGTGCAGATGACGGCGCCCACGCCAATGATGATGCCCAGCATGGTCAGGACCGTGCGCATCTTATTGCGCCCCAAGGCTCGGAGCGCCACCCTAAACACTGCCTGCAGGTCCATCAGGCCTCCTCGTCCTCGGACTCATCCTCATCCTCGTCCAGGCCCACCGGCGGCATCGTGCGGAGCACGTCGGCAGCATAGACGCGGTCGTCCACCAGGGTGTCCTTTCTCACCTTGCCGTCGCGAAAGAGCACGATACGCTTGGCAAAGCGGGCGATATCCGGTTCGTGGGTCACCAGCAGGACCGTGAGTTTGCGCTCCTCATTGAGGCGCTGGAAGATTTCCATGATCTCAACGCTGGTTCGGCTGTCCAGGTTGCCAGTAGGTTCGTCAGCCAGGAGCAGCGAAGGATGGTTGACCAAAGCCCTTGCGATAGCCACGCGTTGCTGCTGCCCGCCGGAAAGCTGCGAAGGATGATGATTTTCGCGGCCCTCCAGGCCGACTTCACGCAGAGCCTCACGCGCGCGGCGGATGCGCTCTTCGTGCGGCACGGAGCAGTAGATGAGGGGTAGCTCGACATTTTCGAGAGCCGAAGTGCGGGGCAGCAGATTGAAGCCTTGAAAGACGAAGCCGATCTTCTGATTGCGAATGTGCGCCAGTTCCCGCTTGGAAAGCCGCGAGACGTCCTGGCCATCCAAGCGATAGGTACCCTTGGTTGGGCGGTCAAGACAGCCAATCAGGTTCATGAAGGTTGACTTGCCTGACCCGGAGGCCCCCATGATCGCCACAAATTCGCCTCGGGCGACCGACAACGAAACCCCACGCAGCGCGTGCACCTGCACTTCACCGAGGTCATAGATACGGTGAAGGTGCTCGACCTCGATCACTGGCACGGAGTCTACCCCATCCGCCGCGCTCCTGCTTCCTAATTCTTCCGTTGACAATGTCTGTTCCGTCATAAATCTCCCGTTTTGTTTGCAGCGTCTGAAGCGGGTTGTCCGAGCCGTGCGCCCGAACGCGCTTCCCGGCGACGCCATCACCGTCGCGGGCCACCAAACCGCGGGCCACCGGGAGGACCCGATGTCGTCGGGTTCGCGGCCATCTCCTGTCCGGTCACCAACACATCGCCGGGCTTCAGGTCGCCTTCCAGCATCTGGGTGAAATTGTAGTCCGTGATTCCCACCTTCACCTTTTCGGGGCGCAGTTGCTTGTCCGGGCCCAGCTTCCAAACCACCTGCCAGCCACCGAGGTGCTGGACCGTGGCGGAACGCGGAATTTTATATTGATCGTAGAGCTGCTCCAGTTTCGAGCGCGGCATTTCCGGCGTAAAACGCAGGGCGGCGTTGGGAATCTTCACGCAATTGGAAGCATGCCCCGTGGGAATAGTCACGTAAGCGGTTTCGCCGGGAAGCAGCTTCTCCTGGGGGTTCTCAAAGTCGATGATGGTGTTGTAGGTCACGACGTTTTGCACCGTAGTGGCGTTCAACCGGATCGCGCTGACCCGGCCGTGGAAGGTCTCCGTGGGGAAGGCATCCACTTGAAACGTGACCGGGGTGCCGATGTGGATGTTACCCGTGTCGGACTCGTCGGTGGCCGCGTAGACTTGCATCCGCTGCAGGTCCTGGGCAATGCTGAAGACCACCGGCGCCTGCAGGGAAGCTGCCACCGACTGGCCGACGTCGACATTGCGGGCGACGATGGTGCCGTCGATCGGGGAAACGATGGTTGTGTATCGAAGGTTGGTTTCTGCCTGCTTTAACGCCCCGGTCATGCTCTCCACCTGCGCCCGCGCCTGGGCCAGCTGTGCCTTGGTCTGTTCGAGCTGAGCAATGGATTGATTCAGCTGCGCTTCGGCTGCCTGCACGGAGGCATCGGCTTGGCCCATATTCGAAAGCGTCGAGTCTGCCTGGTCGCGCGAGAGGACGCCTTGCTGAGCAAGGTCCTCAATCCGCTTGGCGTTCACCCGCGCGTATTCGGCGGCCGCCTTGGCCTTTGCCAGATTGGCGCGGTTTGTTTCGATCACCGCCTCCTGCGAGGCGATGCTCGCCTCCAGGTTCAGCACGTTGGCCCGTGCGTTGGCCAGGTTACCGCGCGCCTGGATCACTTGCGCTTCGTAGACCGCCGGATCAAGCTGCGCCAGCACCTGCCCGGCATGCACCCGGGAATTGAAGTCGGCGAAGATATACTGGACTGTGCCGGAGACATACGAGCCGACCGGCACGGTCGTGAGTGGATTGATGGTGCCGGTGGCCTGGACGATCGAGGTGATTTCCCCGCGCTGGACTTGCGCTGTCAGATACTTGGCTTCCCCAGAGCGCGCTCGCATCACCATGCCAACCGTCACCAGTACCAGCACCACCACACCTGCCAGCAGCAGATACCTCCTGTGCTTGGCCTTCAGTTCATAGCTCGGCGTTTGGAATCTCGGTTCCATAGGCAGTCTCGCTTCTTAGTCTGCGTATTTTCAATAATTTAGCGGCTTTGCTTTGCTTGATCCCTTCTTTTCAATAACTTAGTGGCTTTGCCTTTCTGGTTCAACGTGTTTTCAATAACTTAGCGGCTTCGTTCCTTATAATTGCTTCCCTCCTATCGGTCGGAATCCTCCGGGGGCGATCCCCGAGCGTCTCCTCCGTTGGGCTTTCACTCCTGTCGCGGATGACTTTTTCGATACGCATCGTAGTTGCGAAGAATCTCGTTGTACTTCTCGAGCTGCGCCGGCGTGAGAAGCTTGCGGATCTTGTCCCGCGTCTCCATCCGGATAGCCTCGAACTGGGGCTCGATCTGTTTCTGCAAGTCAGCATTGCGGCGGTCCCAATCCTCAATCAGCCTGCTCACTTGCTGCGTCTGGTCACTGGACAAGTTGAGTTGCTTTTGCAAGAAAACTACCAGATCGTGCGGGGTGTGGCGCGGATGCCGCCAATGATTGGTCTGCCAGCCATAAAAGAAGGTCCCGGCCGCCCCCACTAGGGCTCCGAGGACGAACGTCAGAACGAAATAGATGTAAGCCCTCCGGCTCATCGTTGCCTTTCGTCGGCGGGTGCGGGAAAGCTGCGGACGGGGTCCGGCACAGCGGAGAAGTCATCGAGTAGAGCCGAGTGATTCTCTGGTTCTGGCCGTCCCAAGCCCGCTGCCATGGTCTGGGATTCCCGCACCGGACCCGAGGGGGGCGCGACTAGCGCCACCAAAGACAGGAGCACTAAGAGCAGGCCTGTCAGAACCACGCGACGACCCACAAACTCGAGGAAGTCTTCGCGCAAACTTCCTGCGGGGATCGCTTCCTCCAACCGCCGCACCAGCCGAGCGGCAAACCCGAGACTAGGCTCCGGCGGCGGTTGCTCGGCCAGAGCAGCGAGGCCTGCGCGGATCAGGCTCCACCGCCGGGCATAGGCCTGGCAATCCGCACAGCGAGCCAGGTGCTCCCGCCCCCTGCCCACCAGCTCCGTTCCCTCTTCGAGCAGCTGTCTGACTTCGTCGCACCTCATCATCAGCTCACCTGCTTCGCTGCCAGCGCTTCCAGTCTTCGAGCATCCGCTTGCGCGCCCGATGCAGCCGCACCTTCACTGTACTTTCTTTTAGCGACAGCAATTGGGCAATTTCTTCGATCGAGCGACCGTCTAGCTCCTTTAACGCCAAAATCATACGGTCCTCGGCTGAAGCGCGGCTCATCAGCTTGTCCACCAAATCACCCAGCGCCAGCTTCTCCTCGGCGGTCAGAGCATCCACGTTCAGACCTTCCAGCCTGGCCTCCAGCGCCCTTTGCCCCTCCTGCGTCATCTGCCAGAAGTAACGCACCCGCGCCATCGCCTGCCTTCGAAGAAAATCGTAGCAGTGGTTTACCGCAATCCGGGACAGCCAGGCGAGGAAAGAGGACTGAAAACTATACGTCGCAATTCCCTGGAAGGCCTTCACGAAGATGTCCTGTGCCAAGTCCTCAACTTCATCCCGCCGTCGCACCAGGCGGAAAACCAGGGCGAAGATGCGGCGCTGGTACCTTTCCACCAACAGGCCAAAAGCCGCCCGATCCCCGCGCTGTGTGCGGCGGATCCACTCTGCTTCCTCATCCGCCGCCTCCAACCGCACCTCCCGAATGTCGCGATCATCGGCCATGCGCCTTCCATGGACTCATTCCCTCACCTCAACTAAGGACGAGGGGGAGGCAGAGAGGGTTACAAGCGACGAGGGTGACAACTGGTTATCAACGCTTTAAAATCGACTTGACTGAGTAACTACCTTATGCGATCATGAAATCGCTATGGTAATCGGACGCCGACTAAGAGCACTACGCGAACAGAAAAACCTTTCCCAGGGCGACATCGAGAAGCGCACGGGCTTGCTTCGTTGCTACATCTCGCGCGTCGAGAACGGACATACTGTGCCTTCGCTTGAGACTCTCGAAAGGCTCGCAGCAGCATTGGAAGTTCCCCTTTACCAGCTCTTCTACGAGGGAGAGAATCCACCTCCGCTGCCGAATCTCAGCGCTCGCGAGTCCACCGAGGACTTGGTGATGGATGAGGCGACGGAGAAAGAGGTTCGCTTCTTTGAGAAGGTAAAGCGGGTGCTGGGCCGGATCGATGAGAAGGACCGCCAGCTCCTGCTTTACATGGCCCAGAAGTTGGCCAGCCGCTAGGCTGGTAGAGCGTCCTGCAGCAATTCTGCGGAGAAGGCCGTTCGTCCGCTTAGGGAAACGTGTCACCTATTCCCATTCAATGGTTCCGGGTGGTTTCGAAGTAATGTCCAGAACCACCCGGTTCACTCCGCGGACCTCGTTTACAATGCGCGTAGCCATGCGTTGCAGCAGCTCCGCCGGTAGAGGCGCCCAGTCCGCCGTCATCCCATCCTCGGACTCGACGGCGCGAATGGCTACCGTAAAAGCATAGGTTCGCGCGTCGCCCATCACGCCTACCGTGGAGACCGGCAGCAGCACCGCAAACGACTGCCACAGGCGGTTGTAGAGTCCGGCACCGCGGATTTCCTCGGTCACAATCGCATCCGCCTCGCGCACCATGCGCAGGCGGTCGGCGGTGATCTCGCCTAGAATCCGCACGGCCAGCCCCGGCCCGGGAAAGGGCTGACGGCTGACGATCTCTTCGCTCAACCCCAGCTCCCGGCCCACGGCTCGCACCTCATCCTTAAACAGCTCGCGCAGGGGCTCGATGAGCTGGAATGTCAGGTTTGGTGGCAGCCCCCCCACATTGTGATGGCTCTTAATCGTGGCGGCCGGCCCGTTGACGGATACCGACTCGATCACGTCCGGATAAAGCGTTCCCTGCACCAAGTACTCGACGTTCCCCAGGCGCCGCGCCTCCTCTTCAAAGACCCGAATGAACTCATCGCCGATGATCTTGCGCTTGGCCTCAGGATCGGTGACACCGCGCAGCCGCTGCAGAAACCTGGAGGAGGCGTCCACGCTGCGCACCTTGAGGTGGCCTTGCTCGCGCAGCGCAGCACTCACGCTTTCGAATTCGCCCTTCCTCAGCAGGCCATTGTCGACGAAAACGCAGGTCAGCCGGTCGCCGATGGCGCGGCCCACCAGCGTGGCGGCCACGGCGGAATCGACCCCGCCCGAGATCGCGCACAGCGCCCGCCCTTCGCCCACCTGCTCGCGGATACGCTCGATGCTCTGCTCAATAAATGAGCCAGGAAACCAGTTGGCTGGAGTACGGCAGATATCCTGGATGAAGCGGCGCAAGATCTCGCTTCCCTGCTCCGTGTGGCGGACCTCGGGATGGAACTCGAGCGCGAACATCCGGCTCTCCGGATTCTCGATCACCGCGATGGCGTTCTCCGTCCTGCCGGTGATGCGAAAGCCTGGCGGCACCTCCACCACGTGATCGCCGTGACTGTTCCAGACTCGCAGGGGCGAGGGCAGCCCGCGCAGGAGCTCGCTTTGCCTGTCGATTTCCAGGCGGGCGAAACCGTATTCCCGGCGACTGGCTGACTCCACTTTTCCGCCCAGGTGGGCAGCCATGAACTGCAGGCCGTAGCAGATGCCAAGCACCGGCACATTAAGCTTGAAGATGCGCAGGTCGGCGCGCGGCGACGCAGGATCGTAAACCGAGGCCGGACCGCCCGAAAGAATGAGGGCCTGTGGGCTCATTCGCACCAGCTCATCAAAAGGCACCGTGCACGGCACAATGACCGAGTAGACGTGCATCTCGCGGATGCGCCGCGCGATCAGCTGGGTATATTGAGAGCCAAAGTCCAGAACCACGATGGGACGCGCCGATGGGGTCGGCGGGTAGGGCGAGGAGGTGCGATGGGATGACGAAGTCATCGAATGATGGGATAGCTTTCCGGGCGCTGACCAGTCACCCGTTAATCTCAGGGCTGGACGGTCCGCGTCACTTGGCAACCACGCTGACCAGCTTCTTGGGCACCACAATGACCTTGACCACACTCAGCCCGTTAAGATGCTGGGCGACGGAGTGCAAGGCCTGGCGTTGGATCTCTTCGTCGGAGCTCGCCGCCCGCACGCGGATCCGCCCGCGCAGCTTCCCGTTCACTTGCACCGGAATCTCCAGCTCGTCTTCGGCGGCAAGCACTGGATCGTAGGCCGGCCACCGGGTTCGCAGCAAGGGCTGATCATGGCCCAGCGATTCCCAAAGCTCATCGGCCAGGTGCGGCGCAAACAGCGAGAGCATCTGCACGAACATTTCGATGGCCGCCTTGAGCACAGTCGGGCGCACCCGTCCTTGGTCAATCGCACCCTCCCGTTCGCTCAAATCGTTCACGAATTCCATGAGCAGGGCGACGTCCGTGTTGAAGTGCCAGCGCTCCTCCATATCCTCCGTGATGTGGCGGAGTACCTGGTGCGCCTTCCGCAGCAGGTGCCGCTCTTCCGGCCCCAGGTCACTCCCGGGGTCTGGCGCGCCGGTCGCCTGCAAGCGGCGAGCATGGCGGGCGACGAGGCGGTAGGCACGCCCCAGGAACCGCCACGCTCCCTCGATGCCCGCGTCGCTCCACTCGAGGTCTTTCTCCGGCGGGGCCACGAACAGCATGTAAAGCCGCAACGTGTCAGCACCGTACTTGTTGCACATGTCGGTCGGGTCGACGACGTTGCCCTTGGACTTCGACATTTTCGCCCCGTCCTTGATCACCATGCCTTGGGTGAAGAGCCGGGCGACGGGTTCGGAAAAGTTAACCAGGCCGATATCCTGCATCACCTTGGTGAAGAAGCGCATGTAGATGAGGTGCAGGATGGCATGCTCGATACCGCCAATGTACTGGTCCACCGGAAACCAGTACTGGACCGCATCGCGGTTAATAGGAGCGGTCGCGATCTGGTTGTCGGTATAGCGATAAAAATACCAGGACGAGTCGACGAAGGTGTCCATCGTGTCCGTCTCGCGCCGCGCCGCGCCCCCACACCGGGGACAGGTCGTGTTCACGAACTCCGGCACCGACGCCAGCGGCGACTGGCCTTCGCCGGTCAGCCTCACGTTTGGCGGCAAGACGACGGGTAGGTCTTTTTCCGGCACCGGCACAATGCCGCACCCCGGGCAATAGATGATGGGAATCGGCGTACCCCAGTACCGCTGCCGCGAAATACCCCAGTCCTTCAGACGATACTGCACGCTTCGCTTCCCGAAGCCTTGCGCCTCCGCATCGCTTATCATGCGCTCGATGGCCTGCTCGGAAGTCAGCCCCGTGTAGGGCCCCGAGTTCACCAGCCTGCCGTAATCGACAAACGCCTCCTCCGCCAGCGCTTGCGGGCCACCGGTTTCGCCCGAGGTCTCCCCGGGGCTGCTGCCCGGTGAGCCACCCGAGCTCAGCGGGACGATCACGGTGCGCAGGGGGAGTCCGTAGGCTTGGCAAAACTCGAAGTCGCGCTGGTCGTGCGCGGGAACAGCCATCACGGCGCCGGTGCCATATTCCATGAGCACGAAGTTCGCGATCCAGACGGGCACCTCCTCGCCGTTGAACGGATTGCGCGCGGTAAACCCCGTCGCGATGCCCTCCTTCTTCAAGTTGACTTCGACGCGGGCGCGCACTGCCGAATTCTTGATGCGCTCGGCCTCCGCCGCAAGCTTCTCCGGTGAGCTCGAACGGGCAACCAGCTTGGCCACGATGGGGTGCTCGGGCGCCAGGAATAGCGCCGTGCAGCCATAAATGGTGTCGATACGCGTGGTGAAGATGCGCACCCCCTCGCCCAGCTGAGGAATCAGGAAGTCCACCAAGGCGCCGGCGGACTTGCCGATCCAGTTGCGCTGCATCGTTAGCACGCGCTCGGGCCAGCGCACCAGCTCCTTCATCTCGTCGAGCAGCCGCTCGGCGTAGGCGGTGATCCGCCAAAACCACTGCTCGAGTTCGCGTTCCCTGACCGGCGTATCTTCGTGGCGCCAGCAACAGCCGTCCACCACTTGTTCGTTGGCCAGCACGGTTTGGCACTTAGGGCACCAATTGACGCGGCTCTTCTTGCGGTAGGCGAGGCCGCGCTCGTACATCTTCAGGAAGAACCATTGGTTCCACCGGTAATACTCTGGCAGGCAGGTGGTCACTTCGCGGCGCCAGTCGTAGCTGACGCCCAGGCGCTGAAACTGCTGCTTCATCCGCGCAATGTTCGCGAAGGTAAACTCGGAGGGGTGCCGCTGGTGTTTGATGGCAGCATTCTCCGCCGGCAGCCCGAAAGCATCCCAGCCGATCGGGTGCAGCACGTTGTAGCCCCGCATCCACTTGTAGCGGGCCAGCGCGTCGCCGATCATGTAATTGCGCACGTGGCCCACGTGGAGCTCGCCCGAAGGATAGGGCAGCATCTCCAGCACGTAGTACTTCTTGCGCGCCAGGTCGGCTTCCGCTTCAAACAGCTTCTGCTCGGCCCAGCGCTTCTGCCACTTAGCCTCAATTGCCTGCGGATTATATTCAGGATCCATAGGAAGACCGCGTTTAGTGATCAATCGCCCCTTCCGCCCAGCCCGGCCCAAGGAGCGCATGCGGGGATGCGCGCGCCACTCGTGGCGAACCGCCTGAAGCCAGCCACTGGGCAAGCAGAGCTACGCCCCCACGGCCTCGTTCCCCGATCACCGTGAGGCGCCGCACCTCCGACCTTCTCGTAAAGCTCAGTGTAGCATCCACAGCCAGCGTTTAGTCCAACGCCAACCGCCGCATCATTTGCAGATTCCGCTTATCGTCACCTGGCCGGTCGATAGGCGTTTCACAGATGAAGGGAACATCTTGCAGCTTCGGATGGCGAACGATGCGGCGAAACGCTTCCTTACCCATCTGCCCGCGTCCGATATGCTGGTGGCGGTCGACGCGGGAGCCGAGCGGCGCCTTCGAATCATTGGCATGAATCACGTGCAGGCGCTCGAGCCCGATCAAAGCGTCCAGCTTGTAAATGATGTCTTCCAGGCCTTCATCCGTGTGAATGGCATAGCCCATGGCAAAGCAATGCGCTGTATCGAGACAGGCTCCAGTGCTCAGCTCGTCGGACGCGCCGGCGATGATTGCGGCCAGCTCCTCGAGTAAACTCCCCAGCGCGCTTCCCTGCCCTGCCGTGTTCTCAATCAGGATCGTTAGTCCGTCCAGCGGCAGGCCGCGCGCTGCCCGCTTCAGCGCGCCGATGCAGCGCTGAATGGCCTGGCTGCGGGTCGAATCCTTGGCGCTGCCGGGATGAACGATGAGATAGTCAGCGCCCAGGGCCAGCGCCCGCTGGAGCTCGCGCCGGAAGGCAGCAATAGACCTTTCACGCAGTGCCCGCTCTCCGGAGGCCAGGTTGATCAGGTAATTGGCGTGAATCGCCACCGGCCGGTGACCGTAGCGTTCCCGCGCTGCCCGGAAGCGCTGGCACTCTTCCGCAGTTGGCTGCAAAGCCCGCCAGCCGCGCGGGTTGGCCGAGAACATCTGAAACGTATCGCATCCCAGCCTCTTCGCATGATGCACGGCGTTCTCTAGGGCGCCGGCAATTGACGTGTGGACTCCCACTCTCATGAAGAATGGCTGACCTGCACTGCTCTATGGTAGCACGGCCCAACGAAGCGGCTCTTGGCCTTCCACTACCTAGTACGTCTCGACGCGCGCCAACTCTACGGGGGCTGACGCGCATCAGTCGGAAAGTCTTCAGGGGTTGACGACCAGCGAGTGGGCAGGATCAGCCAGTCGACCCATCAAGCAGCGCCGGGTTAACGAACGCTCGGGTAGAATCCCAGCCAGGAGGGGAGGCTTGAGCGCCGTGGATCTCCGCCCGCTGACCCTGGGCGAGCTTCTGGACCGCACATTCAGCTACTACCGGCAGCACTTTCTGCTGTTCGTTGGCATCATGGCCGCACCGCAGGTGTTCGCGGCCATCAACGGCTTGTTCAGTTTCAGCGCTCTGATGCCTATGTTCTCGACGCCTCCGGGGACGAATCCGGCCCAGGTCAACTCCATGCTCGTCGGCCTGTTTAGCAGGTTGGCCGTAGCTCTCCTGCTGTTCAGTGTGGTGTATGCCGCGGTCTATGCAGCCGCCGTGGCTGCGACGAGCTTCGCCATCTCGGATATCCACCTGGGAGTGTCCAGCTCCATTCGCAGCGCCTATCGCCGGGTTCGCGGGCATATTGCGGGCCTGATCGGAGTGATGTGGGGACTCGGCTGGCGCGCTGCGGCTTGCGGCGCCGCTGTCGTGATCGCCTCCTTGGTGATGGGGGCTCTCATCGGGCTGGTAGCCGCCGCCAGCGCCACCCTGCAGGCCAGCCCTCGCTCTCGTTGCTGGTCTTCCCGGTCATTATCCTCGGCTACCTCGCTGCATTCATCGCCGCTGGATTCATCCTGCTCGCTACGCGCTGGCTATCCCCGCACTTCTGCTTGAAGGCCTGCGGGCGCGCGATGCGCTGCGGCGGAGTTGGAAGCTGACGCGGGCAATATGGGAAGGCTGTTCCTAATTGTCGTGCTGATGGCGGTCATCCGTTGGGTAGCTTGGGCGATCTTCACGGGTCCCTTCCTCATTGCGGCGATCGTTTTGGCCACCCGGGTTGGCCAGATGTCTCCCTGGCTCTACTTCCCGATGTCTGCTTCCGGTGGGGTCTCGGCTGCGCTCACCGGCCCCCTGCTGGCCATCAGCCTAGTGCTGCTCTACTACGATGTACGGGTACGCAGGGAAGGATTCGACCTGGAATGGATGCTCTCCACGCTTCAACGCGGCACGCGAGAGATGGCAGCCCCCTCCCCCCCTCCTTCCCCATGAGGCGCCACTATCATCAGCGGCGATGGCAGCTTGACGGCACTGCGCCAGTCTGCCATTGTGTTAACTTAAAAGTAATAAACGGCCTGGGCGCCCTAACACCTGCTTCCACAGAACCTGATGGACGCCAGCTCCGACAAAAAGATCGACCTCGGGAGCCTTGTAGGTCGCGCTTCAATTCGTTACATTCGAAACGCCAACGCCATTCCCAGATGGCTGACAGGGGAACACCGTTGATTTTTTCAAACAAAGCCGTAATGTCTCTTATAATCAGTAACATACATTTTATGGAAGATCCGGCGCCTAGCTTCCTTTGGCTTCGCCCTATCCGTTTCTGCTTTCTACCCTTGACCCTAGGTGCTACTGCCGGATTCGCCCGCTCAGGGCCTCCCAAATCGTTTCCACCAAGGGTTCTCAACTTGCAGGAGTCTTTCGCCGAACTCGAGCGCTGGTCGACCGCAGCGCAGAGTGTTGAGAAGCATCCCGAGCTGGCTGCTTCACTACGAAGACACCTGCCCGAAGCGTGGCGGGTGAAGATCGGGCAGGAGGAATTCTCCGTCCCGACCACCTGGCTGCGTGACTCACTGCGATTGGTCGAAGCGAGCCATGACCTGGCGGCCCATTATGCCGGGGAGATCACCTGGCGGCTGGCCGAGATGCGCCGTGAGGCCCGTGCCCTCCATGAAGAGCAGCCTGCCCTTACCCCAGACGCGGCGGCTGCTGCCCTCCGCCAAGTGCTCGCGCGCCGTGAGCTTCGCCGTGTCGGCCCGGACACGTGGCTCGAAACAGGGGGTGAGGCGCTGGCCGAGTGGTGGAACAACTTGCGGCAGCGGCTCGCCGGAGCCTTAAAAGGCCACACCAGGTGGTTGACTATATTACTCTCACTCTTCGTGCTGACCGTCTTGGCCCTGCTGGCGGGCTGGCTGGTACGCATCGCCCTCGGACGCCAATGGGCTAGCCAACTCCGCCTGGAACCGCCGCTGGTGGTGGGAAAGCGCTGGCAGGACTGGGCGCGCCAAGCACTAGCCGCGGCCAACCGCGCCGATTATCGTCAGGCTATCCGCCTGGCTTACTGGGCAGCGGTCTACCGCCTAGCCGAAGCGGAGTGTGGCAGGTGGACCCGCCCCGCACCCATCGCGAATACCTGCGATTACTGCCTGGTTCAGACAGGCGGCGTCCAGCGCTCGCTGCCGTCACGGCCCGGTTCGAGCGCACCTGGTACGGAGGCAGCCGAGCTCAGGCCGAGGACTTCCGCGAGCTGGTAGCACACCTGGAGGACATCGGATGCTCCATTCGCGCAACCCCGCAGACCGCAAGCTCCTCCTCCTGACCGGCGCGCTGTTTGTGGCCGTCTGCGGTGCGGGGTCATTTCTGGCCACCCCGCCCGAGACGCGCTACGTCCCCTTCCCCTCCAGTTACTCGGCCCGGGGCTGGGGAGCGAAGGCCGCCTACAACCTGCTGGTTGAGCTTGGGTGCCACACCGAGCGCTGGATGAGGGCGCCGACAGACCTGAACGCACCGGAGCAGGAGGCATCACGCTGGGAACGGCGAGTTCTTGTGCTGGCTGAGCCTGTCTTCCCCGCCTCGGCTGACGAGCAGTTCGCCCTTCGGAGATCCATATCTTCAGGAGGACGGGTGCTAGCTACGGGCGCCGCCGCTGCTTCACTCCTCGACCTCGGGGAGACCGCCCTGGCTGAGCCGGCCCGCTTGCCGCATGAGTTCTCCGCCGAGGCTCCGTCGCCGCTTACACGTCAAACTCCGCGCATCGCCATGCGATCCTGGACGCGCTTGTGCAACCTGAGGAGGGGCGAGCAGTACTATGGCGATGCCGCCGGCGCCACAGTCATCAAGGCGTCGCTCGGAAGGGGTGAACTAATCTGGTGGGCGGACTCCTTGCCACTCACCAACGGCGGACTTTCCCTTTCCTCAAACCTCATGCTTTACTTGAACTCTATCGGACCTCCGCAAGGCGCCCGCATCCTATGGGACGAGTACTATCACGGCGAGCGGCTAGGCCTAGGGTCCTACCTTGGCCAGACTCCCATCCCGTGGATGGCAGTCCAGCTTGGCCTTCTTCTTGCCGCCGCATGGCTTGCCATCGGGCGCCCGCTCGAGCCTCGGCTGGCGTTGTCCCCACCCTCCCGGCTTTCACCACTCGAGTTCGTCGAAAGCCTCGGCGATCTCTATCAGCGAAAGGGCGCCGCCTCAGCAGCCTTGGAGGTGGTTTATCAGCGGTTCCGCCGGATGCTCGGGCGGCGACTTGGACTGCCCGCGACGGCTACGGTTGCGCAGGTGAGCCGCGGTGTGCGCGAGAAGATCGGATGGACTGTGCCGAGATTTTGGGAAACACTGCAGCGCTGCGAACGGGGAGTCCGCAATCCTGATCTCACGGGCCAGGAAGCTCTAGGGCTTATCCAGGAGCTACACGATTACACGCGAAGGTTCAGACTGGAGTGAGGATGCCCGCGAAAACCGCCGAACTGGCTAACCACGTTCGAAACCAACTGGCGAAGGTTATCGTCGGCGAAGCAGATGCTATCGACGAATTGGTGGCCGTCTTGCTTTGCGGGGGGTCACGCCCTGCTGGAGGGTGTGCCGGGGACGGCGAAGACCCTCATGGTGAAGGCGCTGGCGCGGATTTGCCGTCTCGAGTTCCAGCGCGTGCAATGTACACCGGACCTGATGCCGGCCGATATCCTCGGCACTAACGTACTCACCATGGCCACTGGAACCTTTTCCCTTCACCGCGGCCCCATCTTTACCGACCTGCTGCTGGTCGACGAAGGGAATCGCATGCCGCCCCGCACGCAAGCGGCCTTGCTGGAGTCAATGGAGGAACGCCAGTTAACCCTGGATGGCGTGCGGTACCCGGCTTCCAGCTTTCTCACTGTCTTCGCCACCCAGAATCCAGTCGAATTCGAAGGCACGTATCCGCTGCCAGAAGCGCAGCTCGACCGCTTTCTTTTCAAGATTCGGATTCATTATCCGGAGGCAGAAGAGGAAACCGAAATCCTGAGCCGCTACCAGAGAGGGTTTGACGCGCGGGACTTGGACAGCGTCGGGCTGGTGCCGCTTGAGGAAGGCCTGCTGGCGGCGGCGCGGGCGGAGGTAGCCCAGGTGCGCGTGGAGCCCGCGCTTTTCCGCTATATTACCGCCGCCGTTCGCCGCACCCGCGACTGGCCCGCTTTGAGCCTGGGCGCCAGCCCGCGCGCTGCTGTCGGCCTGATGGCAGCATCCAAGGCTCTTGCGGCCATGGATGGACGGGATTACCTGATCCCTGATGACGTCAAGGCAGCAGCGCCTCCCGTACTGCGGCACCGCCTGATCGTCAAGCCGGAAGCGGACCTTGAGGGCATCACGGCGGATCGGGTAATCGCCGATATCTTCGACCAAATCGAAGTGCCCGGGGCGGTGCATGCCGAATGAGTTTGGAAAGTCCTACCAGGACGCCGAGGTCTGGCAGCGCGCCATGGACCTGGCGGAGAGCTGCTACCGCATGACCCGTTCCTTTCCTAAAGATGAGCTTTATGGCATGACCGCTCAGGTCCGGCGCGCCGCGGTGGCCATTCCCGCCACCATCGCCGAAGGCAAGGCACGGGGCACCCGCGCGGAATACATCCAGTTTCTCCGCCTGGCACACGGATCGCTAATGGAGTTGGAAACACACGTGGTGCTGGCGCGACGGCTGGGCGTCGTCTCGGTGGAAGATGCCCTGCAACTCCTCAACCAGTGCACGAGCTTCGGCAGCCAGCTCCAGGGTCTGATTAACTCACTGGATCAACAGGACGAAACATAGGCTGGGCAGGATTAAGTTGGAAGAAAGAGAGGTGGGAGCGAAAACGGAGGGCCGCGACATCCCTCAACCGGGATCATGAGCCCAGTCGCACGCCTCACTCCAGCCAGCGTTGCCGCCCCGGCACAGCATGCGGGGCGCGGGGGGATGGCGCCGGCGCGCCGGGTCTTCATCGCGTTGCTAGTGGGGCTAGTATGGATTGGGCCAGCCTGGTTGAACTGGCGGTTTCTCTATGCGTTGGCGGCGTGGGACGTCCTGGTGGTGCTCGCCTGGTACGGCGACCTCAAACGGCTGCCACCGCCGCAATGCCTCAAGACGTCGCGTGCCTGGGCTGCACCTTTAGCTCAGGGGGATTCCGCAAGCGTCAGGGTGAGTGTTCTCAACAAATCTCAAGTAATACTTGAGGTAAGCCTTCAGGACGAATTGCCGGCCTCCTGGCTGCCTCCTCCCGCCTCCTCGGCACTTTCGACCCCTCGGCCACGGGCCCTGCCGCAGCTCGTGTTGACCGCCCGCTCAGGGCAAGCCGTCGGCGCTGAATATCGCATCCGGCCTAGCGAGCGAGGCGACCACCGCGTCGGAAGAGTCTGCCTCCGCTACCGCACCGCCTGGCAGCTTGCCGAGCGATGGGCCTTCGCTGACCTGTGCCAGACTGTTCGGGTCTACCTGAGCCTGCAGCGGTCGAAGCGTCAGGCACTCTATCTCGCGCGCAGCCGGCAGGTGGAAATGGAGAAGCGGCTGGAACGCCGCCGTGGCCTGGGCCGCGAGTTCGAAAGCCTGCGCGAATACCGGCGGGGCGATGAAATGCGCGACGTCTGTTGGACCGCCACGGCGCGGCGGGGCAAGCTGATCACCCGGACCTATCGCAGCGAGCGCAGTCAGCGCTACCGCGCCACCTGGTGCTGTTCGTGGCCATCGCCCAGCCCGATCTGGCGCAACTGGCGGCTCGACGGCCGGCATCAGTCCCCGAAATGTATCGCTATCTGGCGGCGCAAGAATTGGTCCATCGGCGCGAGTTGCTGCTGCGTCGCCTGCGCCAGCAAGGAGCACTGGTCCTCGAACTCAGACCGGAGAACCTGCCTTCCGCGCTGGTGAACCAGTATTTGGAAGTGGAGGAGCGCAGGCTGTTGTAGGAGGGCTGGCGAAGGTTGATAGCTTGAGAACGCTTCGGTGCGGTAAACGACCGTCGCAGCCAAAGGGCTGAAGGCTGGGAGCGAAAGGAATTTTTTACTCGGTAAGGACGGCAGGAAGCTGCGCCAAAGCACCAGAATCATTCTGCATATCAATAGTTTATCGACGCCGTGGGATGGCAAGGCGCTTGCATGCCGGGAAACCGGAGCACCGCGCATCACGGTGCGGATTAATCAGCCGGTCATTTTCGGCGTGTCTGTGACAGGCGGCCGAAAGGGGAAAGGAGGGAACATGACAACCTCGAGAAGAATCTTCGCTGCTCTGTTAGCTCTGGCGCTAGTTGTGCCGCCGGTTTCAGTCGGTGAAACACAGCCCACCGCAGGCACAAGAGCGGTCCAGCCGTCAGCGACGGCGTCAGCACCATCGGCAGCGCCGGCAGTTTCGGACGAAAGCGCTGCGGCCGCTCCGCAGCGGTCACGAGCAGCGCGCCGTTCCTATGCAAGAGAGACTCGTGCTCATCGCCGGCACCATCGCATCTCCAAGGGTGAGGTAGCGATGATGGGAGCGGTGGCGGGCACGTCGCTGAGTATTGGGGCACTGGCGGGAGGCGGGACGGGTCTGGCCATCGGCGCTATCGTGGGCGGATGGGGCGCTTACGCTGTGCATCGGCTCTGGCGGCACCTGCACTAGGGGCGGGGCAGCAGAACCGCTGGGGAGCCGGCGTGGCCCAGCTGAGTTTGGCCGAAGGGTGGCCCGCACATGGCTTCAAGTAAAGCTTGAAGAAATGTCGGCGCGCCGACTTCCGGCCGCATGCCGAAAGATACAGGACCAAGACAGCGGCGGTGGCCCCCGCCACCGCGAATTCCAGGGACAGAGGAGCCGGCGAGGGCGAAACAAATCCCTCCATCACGCCGGCCACAATCAGCAGCGGAATGATTCCAAGCGCCAGCCGCACGCCCCAACCCCCGTAGTACACCAGCGCATCACGGCGCCGCAGTCCTCCGGTGAAACAACAAGCCCCGGGCCAGGAGCAGTCCCCCGCCGCCCGCCAGAAACACGGCTCGCAATTCCAGCACACCATGAGGAGCCACAAAGGAGGCCAGCTGCACCACCATGCCGGCCTGCCAGCACGCCGCCGTGACCACCCCTATCAGCAGGCCATTCATAGCCAGCATGTAGACCGTACCCAAGCCCGCGGTCAGCCCCAGCGCGAAGGTGGTGAAAGAGACCGTCAGGTTGTTGGTCAGAATGGCGCTCGACGCCAGCGGCTTCACGGTTACAATGGACTCCGTCCACATCCGGCGGTGTTCTAGGGCGCTGTTCATCGCATCGCCCAGAAAGAAGCGCTGAAACGAAGGATCGCCCAGGCATGCAAGGAACCCTGTCAGGGCGCCGGAGCAAAAGATCACGAACGCCGCGAGTGTGTAGCTGAACGTGGCGCGGAAGACACCCGGGAAGACATCGCGATAGAAGCTCCAGATGCTACCCACGCTGGCGCGACGGTCCATGTAGATCAGGTTGTGGGCCCGCCCCAGCAACTGGTTCAAATACTCAGCGAGCCGCCGATTGGCTGAATCTTCCCGGACGGCAGCGAGGTCCGCCGCAACCTGGCGGTACAGCAAGCTTACTTGCTGCAGTTCGCGATGATGAAGAGCGGCAATGCCGCGCGAGCCAGACCGCTCGAGGAGGCTTTCTAACTCGTTCCAGAACGGCTTGCGCCTCTCTAGCCAGCGGGCCGTGATCATGGGTCGGTGCCGTATCGCGCAAGAACGATGCGTCCCGGTCCGCGACGCGTGTTAAAAAACTGATTCGGCTGTTAAACGACGAACCGCGAGTACCGGATTTCATGGATCATCTTACCATCGAAACACCCGAGCAAATTCCGCTCGAGTTTGCTCTGGCAGGCGTCGGCAGCCGATTTCTGGCCTTGGCGCTCGATACGCTGATCCAGGCCGCCGCCCTGTTGTTGGTCCTGGCCATCGCCGTCGCGCCCGCCGCTCTAGCTTGGCAGCAAGCCGGAGTCTGGCCGGCTGCAATCCTGGTTTTCCTGCTATTCCTCATCCAATTCGGCTACTTCGCCTTCTTCGAGGCTGTGTGGAGCGGCCAGACACCAGGTAAGCGCGCTCTCCACCTGCGCGTCATCAAGGTGACGGGCCGGCGCTCGGGAACGTTGGACGCCATAGCGCGGAACCTCCTGCGGATCGTGGATGCCCTGCCCGGTGTCTATGCGGTGGGCGTACTGTCCGCCCTGATCAGCCCGGAGAGCCGCCGCCTGGGTGACTACGTGGCCGGTACCGTGGTGGTGCGCGAGGGTACGGGCGGGGAGAAGGATTCGGTCGCTTGGACGCCGACGCTCTCCATCGCTGGAACTCGTTACGATGTCAACCGCGTGGCTGGCGAGGAGTTCGCCGTGATCGAAGCATTTCTCGTGCGTCGCGACCAACTCGACCACGGGATCCGCACCGCGATCGCGAGTAAGATACTCGATCGCCTCGCGCCCAAACTGGGTTTGAGCGCGGCAGACCGGGCTCGGCCCGAAGCCGTCCTGGAACCGCTGGCTGCGCAGTATCGCAGGCAGGCGCGTTCCGGGTGAGGTGCTCTGGCAAACCATGCGCACTCCTGGTCTCCTCGCTTTGCCCAGAGCTCGCTTCGCACCCAGAAGATTAGCTCGAAGGTCACTCGGCCGAACCCAACTTCAAGGCGGATGGTCGTGAACCCCTTTCGATCCACTTGCACGAAGCACCGGACAATGCTTTACTCGGCCCTCGCCCTGCCTGGGCTCGTAAGGAGGCGGATGAAATCTCGAGCTGGTGTCATCGTTTGGGCCGTCACCCTGGCTTTGATCCCTTCGCTCTCTGGCCAGCAGAGCCCATTCTTGCCGGACGACATCTACAACAAGCTAACGAACGAAATTTCCGGCTCTATCGCATACCAGACCCTGCGCACCCTCACGCAGTTCCACGCGCCCTCCGGTGAGTCGCAGGGCTTTTGGAACGAAGCCCAATGGGTGGAGGAGCAAGCGAAGAGCGAAGGCCTGGAGGACGTCCGGTTTGTTGCGCTGCCCCCTTGGGAGGGCGCCGCCGGTGCGCCGGTTTCGAACTGGACGCTTAAGGGTGGGGAGCTTTGGCTGACCGAGCCAGTAACCATCAAGCTGGGAGACGTAAGGGAGACGCCGCTTTCCGTCGCGGACCATAGTCCCTCGGCGGATGTCACCGCAGAGCTGGTGGACGTCGGCGAGGGCAGCGAAGACAGCGACTATGCGGGCAAGGACGTATCCGGTAAGGCAGTGCTCGCGTACGGCCCGCTGGCGCGCGTCGAGCACCTGGCGTGTGAGCTGAGGGGAGCCGTGGCAATCGTTTCCTATTACTCGACCCGCACCGATCCCTGGGCTGACCACGCCGACCAAATCGCATGGTCCCAACTCCCGCGCCCGCACCCCGGTGCTAGGCCGAACGTGCCGGCTTTTGTCGTATCGCCGCGGACCGGGCTGATGCTATCGCGCTGGATGTCCGGGCGCGCACCCACCCATATCTTCGCCGGGCGGGCCCCGTTCCCTCCGGGTACCCGCTTTCGAGTGCGCCTGCGCATCGAAGCCGACACGACGGAACCTGAAGATCAAGGCTTTGTCGAGGGGGTGATACACGGCACGGGCGACCACTCGCAGTCTATCGTCCTCACCGCTCACCTCCAGGAAGGTAAGCCTTCTGCCAACGACGACCGAAGCGGCTGTGCCAGCCTGCTCGAGATCGCCCGCGCGCTTGAAACGATGATCCGCGACGGCCGGCTTCCCCGCCCCAAGCGCGATATCCGTTTTTGGTGGACCAACGAGATCGAGGCAGAGATGGCCTACTTCGCCGCCCACCCGGAGGAGCGCACCCGCATCCTCGCCGACATCAACCAGGATATGGTGGGTGCCCGGCAGTCCCTGGATGGACGATTGCAGCAAGTCAGCCGCACACCCTATTCGCGCTGGAGCTTTGTCAATGACGTCGTCGAGAGCATTGTGGAGAGTCTGGTGCGAGGCAACAACGCTTACTTGCCAGCCTGGCAGACGGGCGCCCCGGCACCCTATTCCCGCCCCATCTTCGCCCGCCTGGGAACCCGCGAACCCTACCGGGCCGAAGTGGTGCCGTACTTCGACGATACGGACCATATGGCTTTCAACCTAGTCGGTATACCCGGCGTCGACTTCACCAACTGGCCGGACGAATACATCCATTCCTCCGACGATGACCTCTGGCAGATCGATCCAACGCAGTTGCAGCGCAACGCGGTGGCGGTAGCTGCCTCCGCCCTTTACCTGGCGAGTTTTGGCGCGGACGAGGTGCCCGAGTTGACGGCCGTCGTCGCCGGTGGTGCTCGCGTCCGCTTGTCACGCGACCTGGGCATCGGAACCGCCCGGCTGGCTGCCGCTCCTGCCAGCGAGCGCGACGAGGCCTTCCGCGACGCGTGGAATTTGCTCGATCAGGCCGAGCGGCGCGAGGTTCGCGGCCTCAATTCCCTCCGTCCCTACGCCGCGCCCGCTATCCAGAAGTTGATCGAGCGCTTGTCTGAAGATATGAAGTTGACGGAGCTGAACCACCAGAAGCGGCTGGAAGAGTGGTACGAAGCGCTCGCAGGTCGGCGGCCGAGCCCGGGGCTGGAAAGCAGTGTCCTAACCGCGAAAGAAAGGGAACTCGACGCACGCGTCCCCAAACCCGCCGCTTCGCTCGCCGACTTCCTCCGTCGCAGCCAGGAGATTCAAGCTCCTCCTGAACTGCACAAGTTGATGGTGTTCGAAGCGCTCAATTTCGCGGACGGCCAGCGGTCGGTTCTGGAAATCTACCGCGCCGTCCGGGCCGAGAGCCTTTCGGCTGGCGAGTGGTACTATGGAAGGGTTACCCAAGACCAGATCGACGATTTGTTCAAAGCGGCGGAGAAGGTGAGGGCCGTCGAAATCACGACCAGGTAGCGCGCTCCAGTGTTATGGCGCGCCTGCGACCGATCATCACGAGACCGGGCTATGAGCCATGAGTGAACAACACCAGCTTTTGTTACCTGTGCGGCCTGAGGACGTCCGCATTGTGCCAGGAAACAGCGGCAAGGGACTACAGGTCACCTGCTCCTGCGGGTGCGTAAACTGGAACCACGTCGAGATTCGCGAAGCACGGTGGCAGTGCCGAAATTGCCGGCGGATCCTCAGCTACAACTTCCCCGGGCTGGTGGAAAAGGTGTTGGCGAAGACCGAAACGCCAGCTTCGAGCAGCGCTTGAAGCTGTGCGCACCGCGGGCGCAAGGCGGCTTTTTCTCGGCCGGCGGCCTTCATTGAGCCGGCGTATGAAGGCGCGTAAGTCGAGCTCAGCCTAGCAAGGGTAGAATTCTTGCGGGGTTCGCACACGGGACCCAGGCAAATGTGAAGTATTACTTTAGGTTTTAGTCGGCTGGTCTCGGCTGGTCTGTGGCGTCATTTGCTTCGTGGAAACTCCAGAGAGCATCCGTAGCGCAGCGACTGCTCGTGGCGGAAACCTGGCGGAAAGTCCACCAGAGTAAAGGGCGCCGGACGACTTCCGTGAGCAAGGTGGCTTCTTTCAGTGCGGACACGGATCCTCCCGTGCGCGGCCACTGGCACGTGCCCGAACATCATTTGGGCGACGCTGTGGTCCTCACCCACGGAGCTGGCTCAAACTGTGACGCACCGTTGCTCGTACGGCTAGCTGAAGCCCTTTGCCGAGCAGGCTTTGCCGTCTTGCGCTGCGACCTTCCTTACCGGCAGCAAAGAAGGTGGGGTCCTCCGATGCCTGCAAGCTCTGCGCGCGACCGGGCAGGTTTGCGCAATGCGGTCTGGGCTGTAACGGAGCAAGGGAACAGGCGGGTGTTTCTGGGAGGCCACTCCTACGGGGGCCGGCAGGCTAGTGTGCTGGCGGCGGAGGAGCCTACCCTGGCAGGCGGTCTGTTACTGACCTCCTAGCCCCTTCATCCGCCCCGCCGTCCGGCTGAACTGCGCACTTCGCACTTCTCTCGCTTGAGGACACCTGTGGTGTTCGTTCACGGCACGCTTGATCCGTTTGCCTCTTCGGAGGAGTTGAAGGCCGCCTTGCAATTGATCTCGGCTCCCCGGGCGGTGGTCAGCGTACCAGGGGCCGGCCATGATTTGCAGTTTGCGGCAAAGACTCACAAGATGCAGCAGACTACGCAGGATCCGCTTTGGATCAGAGAGGCAGTCGAGGCGTTCCAACGGCTCATCAGTTGATGCGGATGGCGAGTGCTATTCTTGGAGGAGCCTCGCGGGAAGAACGGAGGCGGCCCAAGGGGCGGTGTCGGCGCGCCGACAATATCTCAAGTAGCTCTTTAAGCTGTCCCGCTCACGAATCCCCGCTGCGCCTTCCCGTTCAACGCCTCCTTTCGCCTCCTTCAAGCGGAACCGGCTTAGCGCCAAAAAGCGTCAAGCTCGAAGCCGCGCTAAGCTTACTGACCCTGCCCGCCTTGCTCACGGCGTGCCACCGTCAAGCACCGCCACAGCCTTACTTGGCCTTCGTAGTGGACCAAGCAAGCAGCGCGGTTACAGCGGTTGACCTCGGAAGCTTTCAGGTGGTGACGCGCATCTCCGTCATCCCGCGGCCAGCACGGATCGTGCGACGCCCGGGAGCCCCCGAACTCTATGTCGAGGCTCCTGCGGGCGAGCTCAGCGTCATTCGTTTCCCTTCCCTGGCCGCTGAAAATTGGCGTGTCCAGGCGAGCCCAGTACGCAGTCTAATCTTCGCTCCTGACGGCCGGTTCGCCTACGCGATCGAGTCCCCCGCTGTGATCCTCCGCTTGAACTGCGATCGCCGCCGCATCGTCGCTCGCTGGCGCTTGGACGCGCAGGTCGCCGGAGCAGTGCGCTGCGATCGGCTAGCTCTCACGCCCGACGCCAGTACGCTAATCGCCGAGGATACTGCCGGCAGCCGGCTGATCTTCTGCGACCCTGGACAAGGCAGGGTCTTGGGAGTCACGGATGTGGGCAAAGATCCGCGAGACATGTGTCTACTTCCCGATGGGAGCAAAGTATTCGTGGCCGACGCTGGCGAGGATCGTATCTCCGCCGTTGAGGTGGCGAGGCGGCAGCTTCTTTCGCACCTCGAAATCGGATACCCCCCCAGTTACCTTGTCGCCAAGCCGGATGGAGGCGAGATCTTTGCCCTAAGCCGACAAGCCGAAACGCTCACGGTAGTGGATGCCTTCCACGACAGTATCGAGCAAAGCTTCACCACGGGCACCGCGCCAGAAGCGGCCGTGGTTCGCCCGGATTCAACGGCGCTTTATTGGACCAATTCCGGGGATGGTACGGTGTCGGTAATGGACCTTTCGAGCCGCGAGCTTTTGAGCGTCACACGCGTCGGAACCCGGCCCACTTCCCTAGCTCTCACGCCCGACGGGCGCTTTCTAGCCGTAGCCGACACGGGAGGGGGAAACCTCGCAATCCTCAAGGCCGATCCCCGCGAACTGAAATCCCCTTTGGGTAACCGCAAGGCGCGCGAACGCTCCGCGCTCGTCACCGCCATCCCGGTGGGGGCTGAGCCCGTTGACGTGATCATTCCTGGCTGGACTATAGGAGGGTTGAAGTAAAGGGTTAAAGGTAGGCCGGGACCGATCGGAACGGGTGCTGTGATTCTCGCACCTTCGCGCCTCAGGTGGTTCGTTTCCTAAGCTGCTGGAGACCCTGTCTAACTCCCGGGAGGCCGCCGAAACTTAAACTAATACATTACCTCTGGTTCGAGCAGTGTCAGCCAGCCTTCAGGGGGAACGATCTCGACGGGCAATTCTCGGGCCCACAATGACAACTGAAGTTCGGTCCGTTCAGTTAGCGATCCGCGCGCGTGTGTACTCAGCAACACCTTGGACAGGGCCAGCTCCAGCACCTTGCCGGCGGCGATTCGCAGCAGCGGAGAACTCACTGGCCGAACCTCCTCGCCTTCCCAAAGCCTGACGGAGCCAAGCCTGGTTCCGCTGGGCTCCCTGAGGACTTCGGCGTGCAGCCGCACGGCTCGCTCGCCGCAGCGCAGGTTGAACCGGACCTCGAATTCGGGATGCAACTTGAGGAAGTGATCGCCCAGGTCGACACGCAAGTAGAGCACGCCGTCAGCCTCGCCGTAATACAGCGTATCGATATAGGGTGCGGCACCATGCAGCGTGCCCGAGCGGTGGTCGGGCGAATAGAAACCTGCTCCCAGCCACTCAAAGTAAGTGGTCACCTGGCCGTCAATCACTGGCGAGAGGGCGGCGCTGGGGGGCACATGGCGAGCTGCGAAGCGCGGACGCTTGATAGGCAGAGCTAGGATGTCAGGAGGCGAGGCACCCAGCAAGTGGTAAATGTTGCTGAGGTGCTGGCGGTACAGCAGATCGAACCTTTCATCGTTGTCGGTCGAGTGCTCGGGGCCGTACCACCAGCACCAGTCGCTGCCTTCAGCCACCCAAAGTTCGTGCCGCGCCTTCTCGACGTCGGCGGGAGCGAGGTTGGGATCGCCGGCGCGCTGGCCAAAGAATTCGCGGGCTTCGGTTAGCAGCTCCCACGCTCGATGGTCCTCTTCGTGCCCAATCCAGACGTCAAAGTTGGCGTTGATCCAAGAGCCCGGAACCAAGTGGGTCAAAACGCCTGCGGGCACAGCGCGAAGCGCCTCGCTAGCGGTCACGGCTCGCAGCGATGAGCTGTCTTCGAGCAAGGCGTAGAAGTTACGCAGGAACTCGCGGCCGTTACCAGGATAGAATTCCCAGGCGTTCTCGCCATCCAGAATGACCGAAACGACCGCCGGGTGCTCGCCTACGCTCCGTCCAGCCGCAACCAAGCGCGTGTAGAGGTCGACGGCAGCAGCTTCCGGCCGCATGCGCGAGTAAACAAAGCCAATCAGGTCGGCAATCTCGTGGTCCCGGAAGAAGATGGAGATCGCACGGTCGCCGGCGGAGAATCGGTACGGGCGGTAAAGCTCCCGCGCGCCGGCCACGGAACCATCGCCACGCCGGGAGAACCCGACGCCCAGTGAACGGCCCAAGACGCCCTCGTCGCAGGCAGTCCATTCGAAGCCCTCCTCAGCTGCGATGCGCAGCACTTCCTCGGAGAGACTACCTTCGCTTGGCCACAATCCGCGCGGGCGCCGCCCGAAGACCTGGGTGTGCAGTTCGACGGCGGCGCGAAGCTGGTCGCGCGCGTCTTCCGGATGGCGGAAGATCCGGCCTGGCAGGCGCATTCCCGGATGCGACTCGGCAGCTACCTGCGAGTCACAGAGGAGGGGAAGAATCGGATGATAGAAAGGGGAAGTCGAAATTTCGATCTGGCCGCGGGCTTCGGCGCTGCGATATTCTTCCAGGACGCGATTCAGGATCTCCAACTCCTTGGCCCGCAGGAGCGCTTTGTCTTCTTCGGTAAACCCGCGGCCGCGCTGCGCGAGGCGGCTAATCTCCGGGTCTTGGTTGAGATAGATTTCGTCGAACCATGCGACTTGCGAAAGTACTTGAAGGTCCAAGATGTCTTGGACGGTGAAATAGCGCGCCATGGTGGTTCGAAGTTCCGCTGGCCGGGCCTTGTCATACAGCTCGCGAAATCGCGGATACCGGTTAAGGAGGCGGTGATTGATCTGGAAGCCATAGTGCAGCACAGCCTGGCGCTCCTCCAGGGTGAGGCGCTCGGCCGGCTTAAACGCCACGCTGTAGGCCTCCTCGCGAGCGGTATCCGCGGCGTAGTCCCGGATTTGGGTGATCAGCGAGGGGACAAGGTTGAAGGTGACGTGAACGGAGGGAAACTCCCGCAGCATGGCCACCATGCCGTAGTAGTCCTTGAGCGCGTGCAGGCGCACCCACGGCATGGTGTAGAAGTCAGCTGCCAGGTCCTTGTAGTACGGCTGGTGCATGTGCCAGAGAAGCATGAAGTGGGTCGGTGGCATAGCTCCGGATAAGTCCTCGGGTTGCTGCTAGAATTGGTCTTGGAGACGCAGAACTCGCCACCCGGAGGCACGGTGCGCTCCGGCAGAGTTCCAAGCCTCAGCTGCGATGAGGATTCTGACTCGTTACATCCTCAAAGAGATTATCTCCCACTCTCTCTTAGGCTTACTCATTTTCACCTTTGTTGTCTACATTCCTCATATCGGCCATTTGCTGGAATTGGTTGTTCGCCATGATATCTCTCTGCCCCACATTCTGCTTCTGTTCCTCGTGCCGGTGCCCAGCATTCTGGTGCTGACTATTCCCATGGCCGTCTTGCTGGGCACTCTCATCGGACTGAGTCGTATGGCGGCCGACGGCGAGGTGATCGGGGCACGGGCCTGTGGCATCTCCCGGTTTCAGTTCGTGGTGCCGGTGATGATTTATGCGGTCGCTGGCTGGGCGGTGGGTTTGTGGATGAGCCTCTACTTGGCGCCCGCGTCCAGCTTAAAACTCGAGCAACTGGAGGAGGAGGTCAGGACGACCCAGATACCCTACCAAGTCCAGCCGCGCGTCTTCATGGAGCAGTTCCCCAACCTGCTTCTGTACCTCGAGGATGTCAGTGCTTCCCGCTCCTATTGGCGCGGAGTCTTCATCGTGGATTCAACGGACCGCCAAGCCCCGAAGGTGACGCTGGCGGGGAGCGGACTTCTTGTCAGCGATCCGGCGAGCGGCGCCCTGACTTTGCACCTCGAACGGGGCGCTACCCATCAGCTTGACGCAGCAGATCCGGCACGGTACTCCGTGGTCTCATTCGCATCCACGGATCTCCCTCTCCCCGCAGTACAGCCGACGGCGCGTCCTGCTTCTCGCGTGCCAGCGACCATGACCCTGGGAGAACTTTGGAACGCCACACGCCAAAGGGACGATCCCGTCCGGCCAGGATTGCAGTCTAGCGTGATTTCGGAAAGACGAGCGGCCCTGGTCGAGCTTCACTACCGCTTCGCTCTGCCCATGGCGTCGCTGGTGCTGGCGCTGGTCGGAATTCCCCTCGGCTTGTTTACGCGCAAGGGCGGCAAGGCAGTGGGCGTGCTACTGGCCATGCTGGCGGTGTTCGTCTACTACATGGTGATGGCGTTTGGCCTGAGCTTAGCCAAGCAGGGACGCTTACCGCCCGCGATTGGCCTTTGGCTAGCCAACACTGTATTTGCCGCCCTAGGCATCTTGATGCTCGCCCAAGTTCAGCACGTGAGGCGGCGGCTGCAATTTCTTCAAGAAACACTTGAAGAAGGGCGCCGCCGTTTCGAGCAGTGGAGGCTGGCGCGCCGCAACCTCTCACCCGAAGGGATTCTGCTGCATCCTAGGGCACTGGCGACGCGGGTGTTCCAGATTCTGGATCTCTACGTGGTCCGCGAGTGGCTGTTCTATTTGGTAGTGCTGCTGATCGCCTTCGCCGGCGTCTATATGGTGTTCGACTTTTTCCAGCTTCTAAGCGATATCGTCCGCAATCATGCCGGGCCACGCCTGGTCCTGGATTATTACCGGTACCTCCTTCCGCAGATTATTTACCTCATGCTCCCGCTGAGCGTATTGGTCGCGACTTTGGTGAGCTTCAGCCTGCTCGTCAAGACTAGCCAGATTGTGGCGGTGAAATCCGTAGGCATCAGCTTGTACCGGCTTTCGTTACCGGTACTGATCCTTGCAGCGGTGCTCAGCGGCGCCATCTTTTTGCTGAGCGATTTATACCTTCCCGCCTTCAACCAGCAGCAGGACGCCCTCCGCAACCAGATCAAGGGACGGCCTCCCCAGACGTTCTACCGGCCAGACCGGCGATGGATTTTCGGCGAGTCCAACCGTATCTACAACTATCGCTTCTACGACCCTGACCGGGCACTCTTTGCGGACCTAGCGGTGTATGAGCTGGATCTCCAGCGTTTTCGCCTGATCCGGCGGATCTATGCTGCCAGAGCGTTCTGGGAGCCGCACCTGGGAGGGTGGGTGCTCGAGAACGGCTGGATCAGGGACCTGGATGGCGACCGGGTGACCTATTACGCGCCTTTCGCCGTGGCGACGTTCAGCGAGCTGAAAGAAGCGCCGTCCTATTTTGTGCACGAAGTGAAAACCTCGGAGCAAATGAGCGTGCCAGAGCTGCGACGTTATATCGCTGAACTGCAGCGCAGCGGGTTCGATGTGGTGCGCCTGACGGTTCAGTTGGAGCGCAAGTTTTCCTACCCCGTCATAACCTTCGTCGTAGCGCTGATCGGCATCCCTTTCGCCCTAACGACGGGACGGAAAGGAGCGCTGGCGGGTGTGGCAGTAAGCATCCTGATCGCCATTGTGTATTGGTCGTCCTCCAGCCTCTTCGAAGCGATGGGCAATTTGAACCAGTTGCCGCCGGTGGTGGCGGCGTGGTCGCCGGACGTTTTGTTTGGCTTGGGAGGGCTCTACTTGTTGCTGCGAGTCAGGACCTGACGGGTTCGGGCTTTTGACTGGCCCAGCGGCAGAAAATCTATCGCCTCGCTGGATAGTCGGCGCGTCGACCGAATCGCATGCATTACTTGAAGTTGAGCGGTCAGGCTTACGATGCTCCGGCCCCGGACACCCTGGCTGGCCGGCCCACTGCGGCCGAACCTCCTGCTGCTGGTCTTTTCCCGGGAACCTTCCCTCCTACCTTAACATCTATCGATCTTGGCCTGGCGGCGGTCGCCCTGCCGGACTGCCGTGGACGCCGCACGCGTTCTTACGCTATAAATAGCTATCATCAAGTCGCGCGATACCCAGCATGGGCGTCCTGCTCGCCTCGCATGAGGAGGAGCGCCGAATCGGCATACGACGTAAAGGAGAAAAGGTCTTGAACACGAGAGGCCGAAAAATTGTCCTCGCTGCAAGCGACTCGGAATCCAGTGAGTACCTGCGGAGTACGTGGCGGCAAATGCTGCTGGCAACGCTTCCGGCACGATACGCCCGATACCTGAACGCCGACTGGTCGGTGAAGAATGAGTTGGCGCCCGACGGCCAGGCCAAGTACGTCCCTCACGGGTTGCGCATCGTTGAAGCGCTGCTCTTGCAGCGGTTCCCGGCGGAGGACATCGCAGTCTGTTATCCCGACCAACTCGAGCTTTTCGTGGGTGAGGATACGCGGGTTGTCGGCATCCACGCTCACAACCCGCTGGGTATCACCTTCGCGACGGACATTTACCCGGCTTTCTACGGCCGCGATATCGAGCCCATTAACGCTTTCCAGTTTCGCCGGCTTATCGAGCATCCTGTACTGAAGCAGCACAAACATCACCTTAGGGTGATTGTAGGCGGCCCCGGAGCGTGGCAGATCGAAAAGAAAAATCTCCAGGACGCATGGGGCGTGGACTGCATTGTGGATGGTGAGTCCGAGGAGGTGGCCGTTCCCCTATTCGAGGCCGCCTTGCGCGGCGAGCCTCTGCCCCGTCGCGTGGAGGGACGCAGCCCGCACCTGGAACACGTTCCACCGATCCATCATCGCTCGACTTTCGGCACGGTGGAGATCACCCGCGGCTGCGGGCGCGGCTGCCAGTTCTGTTCCGTGGCGCTGCGCGGCGGCAAGAGCATTCCACTCGAGCAGATCCTGCACAATGTGCGCGTCCAGGTCGCCGAAGGTGCGGACACGATTTTGTTTGTCACCGAAGACCTGTTCTTGTACGAGCAGGGCCCCAAGTTTGAAACCAACGTGCCTGCCCTTAAGCGTCTGTTCGAATCTGTCGCGGCGGTACCCGGCGTGAAACATATCGCCTTAACCCATGGAACGATCGCCCCGGTGGTGAAGGATCCCTGGGTGATCGAGGAACTGTCGCTGGCCGTAGACAAGAGTCTCGATCAGCATCGTGCCTCGACGCACCCCGAGAAGCGCTACCAGCACATGTTTGTAGGCTTGGAAACGGGCTCCGTGCGGCTCTTCAAGCAATACATGAAGGGTAAGGCTTATCCCTACCGGCCCGAGCAGTGGCCTGACGTGGTGCTGAAAGGGATGGAAATCCTGAACAAACACAATTGGTTTCCCATTTGCACGTTCATCCTCGGCCTGCCCGGCGAAACGCCCGAAGATACGCGGGATTCCCTCGACCTGTTGTACGCGCTGAAGGACGCTAAGTGGTGCGTGATTCCTACCCTGTTCGTGCCACTCGAGGATACACGCCTTGAAAACCGGGCCAGCGCCAAGCTGGCCGAGCTCACCGACCTACAATGGGAGTTCTTCTTTACCTGCTGGCGTTATAACGTGGACTTCTGGCGCGGGTCCAGGGTGCAGTGGAAATTTAACGTGGGTGTTCCGATCTACTATTACTTGCTCGGCCGTAAGTTATTCGGGCATGGAATCAAGTATCCTCTCTTCCGCTTCGCTCATTTCCCGGAGCGCTTCCTAAAGGGCAAGCTCTACCTGAACTTCGCCAACGGGACCCATCCGCGGTATCGCGTTCCGGAGCAGGTACCTATTCCCGCGGAGCGGCAGCGCCCGGCGGCTCCCCTTGCCAGCTTATAGGGTCCCGCAACCGCCCGGCCCGCCACGTCCTCAAGAGCGCTTCCCCGCTTTGAGCTGATCCAGGCTGAAAGCCACTGAACCCAGGTTCCCTGAGGATCCATCGCGGGCCACCACGCGAAGATGGTCGGTGCCTGGAACCAGCCTCAGCCGCCCGCTGAGGCTGAGGCCCTGGCGCACCATCTGCTGCCATTCGCTACGCGACAAGCGCAGGCTGACGGGCTGGCGCAGGCCGGCTAGCATTTGGCCTCCGGCACTGAGCTGGGCAAAAAGCAGCTCGACCGAGCCTACCCAGCGGTCACCCTGCTGCTCGAGCGTGAGGTCGTTCGCATCCACGCGAACCGCTAGATCAAGTACACCGGGAGAGGGATCGGGCCGGGCGCCGACAGTCAGTTCCACACCGGTGGCGTCCAGTGGACTCAGCGCCGCCTCGCGCAGCGCCGCTTCCGTCTCTTCCGCGCTTCGCGCTGCGTCCAAGGCGAAATAACCGCGCCGGCAAAGCACCCGGACGCCCGCGCGCCTTACCTTGACCTTGATTTCATGAAAGGAGCCATCCCAAGCGATTTGGGGATAATAGCCTAGGGTATAACTCAGGCTAGAGTCAGCCAGCGCGCGGCGAACGGCGCCGAGCACGTCGTTGCTCCCGTAGAAGGCACGGCCGCCTGTGCTGCGCGCCAGCTCCTCCATGGTGTCGGCGGCAGGCGTCACTTGGCCCACACCCTCGATCGTTGGCTCGCTGGGCGACCGCGCTCCCGTGGGGCGCTCGGCGCTGGTGTGGAGGTCAGCGCCGAAGGGCCCGATCAAGCCCCGTGCGTCCACGGGATAGATGGCCAAATTGGCGTGGTTCAACGTGCGCTCGGTGCGCTCGATCTCAGGGCCCAGGCTGCGCTCGCCGCGTACAACGTTGGCCCAGTTCGCCGTACCGGCGCCGATGGTAAACGGAAAGCTAGCAGAGAGCCAGACGAGGCTTTTGCGACCCGGGACCGGCAGAAGGCGATTAGCGATAGCTCGCAGCGCGTCGAGGGTACGCAGCGAACGGTCCACGGAATAGAAATCGGCACTCTGCTGTGCCGTCTGGCGCAGGTAGTCGTCAAACCCCGCTTCAAAGGCAGGGTTAGAACTCGTGTTGGACCCGCCCAAGGCGGCCGGCACAATGACGGTGAGTGAAGGCAGACGGGGCGGCGGCTCCGAAGCAGCGACCTGGCCCGATTCCCGTGTGGTGTAACGCGCCAGGGCGGCTAGCAGTGACTGGGTGTCGCTCGTGAAATCGTGGAGGATTCGGAGGTTTGAGCCCAAGGCATAGATGGCCACCCGATCCTCAGGACGAATTTGTTCCAAGAACTTCACCACCTGCGCCCTAGCGTAGGCCTGGTCGTCGAAGTGGGTGTTGAGGCCATCCAGCAGGATCACTGTCAGGCTGCCCGGCAGGGCGGCGCGTTCGTCGCGGTTAGAAAAGGTGCGGGGAGGAAGGGGAGAGGGTGTCGCAGAAGCCCGGCGCCGGTTTGATTCGACGGAAAAGACGCTGATCGGCTGCTGGCGGCCGTTGTCCCACAGCGCGAAGTCGTTCACCGCGAGATCGGAAACCGGCTCTCCCTTCTTGTCCTCCACGACTACGTTGACTTCCACCAAGCGGGTCGTGGCGCGGATGACGGGCGGAGCGTGCCCTCGCTCAGCATCCTGCGCCGCCAGGCCAAGCGCGGCCAACGAAACGGCTGCGCTGGCGCACCAAAAGGCAGACCGCAGACGAGCGGTCACCGCGGCCCGGGCGGTGTTGCGTCTTCCCGACCTGTCAACGGGACTCATGCTCAGCGTACGATTCCCTGCCCTTCGACGATCGTCACGTAACGGTCTATCGGCAAGTCCGTGAAGCGCTCGACCCTGCCGCTTGGCAGGGGCCACTTCACTTCCAGCCAGTCGATCTTCGCCCGGCTCCCGATACCCAACACGTCGCGCGGATCATGAGACGCGAGGTAGCTACCGCCTCCCACCTTAAGGCGTTGCCGGCGCAAATCGCCCGCTTGCCAGGTGATCAGCGCGCCGATGGCATCTGGATTGGACCGCTGGCCCACCAGACGAACGCCCAGCCAGTGGTTGCCCCTGGCCGCGTTGTTGCGCAGCAGCACCGGGGCGCCGTTGTTGACGGCTACCAGCACGTCCACCGCGCCGTCGTTGTTAAAGTCGCCAAGGGCCATGCCGCGGGCGGCCATCGGACGGGAAAAGATCTCGCCGTTCTGCGCGCTGACGTTCTCAAAGCCCTTGCCGTCGTTGCGGAATAGCAGCATGGGTTCTTCGTATTTAATCTGGCTGAAGCGCTCCTCAATGCGATCGTCAGGATGACCGTTGGCCAGCAGAAGATCAAGGTTTCCATCGTTATCGTAGTCGAAGAACTTCACTCCCCAGCCGCTCATCAAGCGGGTAGCCATACCGATGCCGGTGGGAACCGCCACGTCATCGAAGCTGCCGTCGTGGTTGTTGTGGTAGAGGGCATACATTTCCTGGTCGACGTTGGAGACAAACAGGTCCATCCAGCCATCCTGGTCATAGTCGGCGGAGTCGACACCCATGCCGGAGCGCGCCCGGCCATCAGCACTGAAGCCGACGCCCGCCTGTAAGGCGACCTCCTCGAACTTGCCTTCGTGGTTAAGGAAGAGGAAGTTCTGCACCGTGTCGTTGGCCACAAACAGGTCCATCCAGCCATCGTTGTTGATGTCGGTCGCCACCACGCCCCAGGCCTTGCCGGCCACGCTGGCGATGCCTGTTTCCCTGCTCACGTCCGTGAAGGTTCCGTCGCCGTTGTTGTGAAACAGCCAGCTCGGCATGGGATCGTAGACACGCGGAATGCAATAATAGCGCTCGCCGGTGTCGCGATTGCCGCAGAACTGGTTCTTGGATTTACTGAAGTCGACGAACCGGCAGACAAACAGGTCCAGCCTACCGTCATTGTCGTAATCGAACCACACGGCGCTAGAGGCCCAGCCGGGAGCAGCAACGCCGGCCTTGGCCGTCACGTCGGTAAAGGTCCCATTGTGATTGTTGTGGAAGAGAATGCTGCGACCGTAGTGAGTCACGTACAGGTCGGGCCAGCCATCGCCATCGTAGTCGCCCACCGCCACTCCCTGCCCGTACCCGCCACAGGCCACGCCCGCCTTTTCGGTTACGTCGGTGAAGGTGCCGTCGCGGTTATTGTGGTAAAGGGCGTTACGCAACGGCGATGGAGGAGTGAAAAAGTCACACTGGCCGCTATTCACCAGATAAATGTCGAGCCAGCCGTCGTTGTCATAGTCGATGAACGCACACCCGGCGCCGGTGGTCTCGGGAAGATAATATTCCGGCGACCGTCCGTTGCGATGGACCCAGGTGATGCCGCTCGCCGTGCTCGGAACCACTTCAAACCCTGCCGGCTGCGGTGAACGGCCGCCCGGCGCAAGCGCCAACAGCGGCGAGACTTCGAATCCCCGACCAGCCAGGCTGCCCAGGCCCAGCAGCTTGAGAAACGTGCGCCGCGATTTCATGCTCTCAGCCATTTCCCTACAACTGTGGCGTGCCCGCACCCCCAGGCTGCTGCACCTGGCGCGGCGCCATCTCCCCGCGGTCACTCGAGTTGCGGTAGGACTGGGGCGGCAACTTTCTTTCGGCCTGCTGGACAAGCGCGTTGAGCCGCCGGAACTCTGCTTGTTCAGCCGCCGCCTCGCGCGTTCGCTTGGCCCGGGCTAGCGCCTGAGCCAAGTTATAACGGACTTCGGGACTGTAAGGTCCCAATCGCTTGGCGGTCATCAATTGGCCAATCGCTTCGTTCACCCGTCCCAATCCCAGCAAGGTGCGTCCCAGCAAGTAGTGGGCGGCAAACGAGTCCGGCACCATCTGGACGGCTTTCTGGGCCAGCGGCAGCGCGTCCGCAAACCGGCTGAGGCGCACGTAGATATAGGCTAGTTGCATGTAGGGCATGGCGCTCTCGGGGTTCACCCTCATTTCTTGTTGAAGCTCGCGCTCCGCCTCATGGTATTGCGAAAGCTCCGCCAGCATGGCACCATAGGCGTAATGGACGAACGGAGTGTCGGGGTAATCCCGAGCGAGTTGATCAAACGCCTTCCGGGCCTCGTCGAAGTCCTGCAGGGCCTCCAATTCCCCGATGTGCCCTGCCGCAGCGACCACCGCGTCCTTCGACGGATCCAGCTGGCTGGGCAACAGGGGCACGTGCAGCAGCGACAACCCCAGGGCCATCTTCACGTTGTTGGAGAGGACGCCTTCGACCACCAGTGACGATAGCAGCGACTTGGCATCCTCAAAGTTACCCTGAAGGATCTCGATCAGCGCCTGATGATAGCGCGCCGCGTGGACCAGTTCTTGGTTGTCTCCTAGGCCCTTAGCTCGCGCGCGCTGCAAATGGATCAGGGCGTTCTCGTAGTCATGAATCTCAAATTCGCACAGCCCCAGCATTGCCCACGCGGCTCCATACTCGGGATCAAGCTCGGCCAGGTTGCGGAACGCGGCAGCCCCTTCACTGTAGCGGTCGGAATCATAGAAGAGCGTTCCCAGATACCACCAGCCCTCGTCCCAGCGCGGATTCAGCTTGAGGGCTTTCTGATACAGCACAACAGCCTCGTCCGTGCGATTGTCCTGGCGGGCTGCGTCTGCCTGCTTCGCAAGCTTCTCGAATCCGGCGGTGGAAGGCAGCGGCCTAGGGGGCCGCGGTTGTTGGCACCAAACGGCGGGAGCAAGGCAGAGGAACAGTGGAAAAAGCCTCCGGCAGGAAAGTTGGTGGATGGATTCGTTTACTTTGCCCAATTCAGTACCGTCCATCAACGGGCACCAGCCGACGACTGCTGTTCTCCGCTCCCGCACGGGCCCGCAGGCGCTGGAAAGCTGCCATTTCCTGTTCGGCCAAACCGGATTTTCCCAGCTTCTGGTAGACCTGTGCCAAGGCATAGCGGGTTCCGGGGTCAGCGGGATCGAGACGGGCCGCCGTCTGCAACTGCTCGAGTGCTGCCCGATAATCGCCTCGCCGGCGCCGCACCTCCCCCAACCCAAAGTGAGCCTCGGCCATGCCCGGCTGGATCTCAAGGGCGCGGCGGAAGGCTTGCTCCGCTTCGCCAGTTCGCTGCTCGGTCAAGTAGATCCGCCCCATGTTAACAAAGACGCGCGGATCGGCGGCAGCCGATGCAGCTAGCTCCTGCAGGACCCCCAGGGCATGGTCCCAGTCGTGATTCTCCCAGTAAGTCTCGGCAACGTCACGCAGCACGGCAGGCGACCGGCCATGTCTTTGAAGAACAGCCTGGTAAATTTCCAACGCCTTGGCGGACTCATGATTGCTACGGTAATTCTCGGCCGCCAAGAGCATGGCCGGCTCCGAATCCGGGAAGGAGGAGGCAAGGTGTTGCAGCAAGCCCAGAGAGATGCTCTGCAGGGTTTCGCCCAGGAAGAAACAGCGTCGCGCGTCCGAGAGCGGCGCCGCGAGAGCTGGCGCCAGTTGCCTGGCGGCCTCGACCATGGCGTTGTTCAGGAAAGCCTCGCGAAATCCCGAGTACGCGGCTGCCGAGGGAAACCAGCGTCGCGCCGGAGCTGCTGCCCCCTCTCTCGTCAGCATGAACCGCACGGCCAGCCCCACTTCGGCCAAACCCTCCGGCTTCAACCGGGACGCGGCAGGTCCCGTGCCACCATTGGATGCCAGTGCCTGCAGCCATCGATTCTGCACGAATTGCTCCGGGAATTGCTCTCTGGCGTGCCGCAGTGCTTGTCCCGCTTGATCCTGGTTACCGAGCAGGTAGGCGAGGGCGATGTAGTCTATCCACTCCGGCGCGAAGGGTACGTCTTGCGGAGTGATCCGCGTCCACATCCGCGCTGCCTCGTCGCGCTTGGATTCGAGCGCCAGAGCTAAGGCGAGCCGCAGCCGGGCCCAGGCGGAGTCAGGAGCCAGTTGGACGCACCGCCGCAGCGCTTCTTCTGCCTCTGCATATCTCCCCGATTCGAGGTGGACGCTGCCTAGTCCAAAGATGACATCCGAATCATCCGGAGCGGCTGCCGATGCCTTCCGGTAGCTCTCAATCGCCGCATCCCAAGCCCCCTGCGAAGCGCTGCGTTCCCCGCCGAGGCAATAGAAGTACGCGGCTGCCGGTCCCTCCGCCTTCATCTGGCCATAGGCGAGGGCGGCGAGGCTGAGGGCGGCCTTTCCGGCTAAGTAATAGCCCTCCGGCCGTCCCGGATCCAACTCGAGTGACCTCACCGCAGCCACCAGCGACGCCGCCATTTGCCCCACGTTGCTGGCCGCCTGCGCCCGGAGCAGCCAGGCATTGGAGTCGCGCGGATTCAGCCGGGTCGCCTGCTCAAGAAGTCGCAGTGCCGATTCGTCCTGGTAGAGCGCCAGGCGGCAATATCCCGAGAAATACCAGGGAACGAAAAGCCTGGGATTGAGCGTGCGAGCGCGATCGAGCGCCTTCAGCGACGAGGGGCAATCACCCAACATCGCCCGGACGGCGCCAAGGTTGCTCCAGAGCTCGGCCGAATCCGGATTGGCTTTCAGCAGGCGCTCGTACGCCCGGGCGCGCTCCTCAAGGTCAGCCCGCCCTACCTGCTCGCTTCCGGAACTTTGGGTCGCAACCTCGGCCCGCGCGCGCCCGACCAATGTTGCCAGGAGCCCACAGAATAAGACAGAGACCACAATCCCTCGGCGAGCTGCCTTCAAAGCGCGCCCAGGGTGACAATGGCGATCGCCCTGTTGGACCATACCCGTCATGGATGGGGCGCGGAGTCTCCCTCCCCAGCGGAGACGTGGGCCCTCCTTTCAGCTTCCAGCCGGGCCTGCTCCGCCTTCCGCATGGCATCGATCAGCGCCTTTTCGCGATTGCCATCCTGAGTGCGATGCATACGGAAGTAAACCTCGGCCAGCAGGATGTGGGCGTCGAGGTAGCCCGGCTGCTTTTCAAGAATCCCCTCGAGCAGCGATGCGGCCTTGGGATAGTCCTTATCTCCCATGGCCATCACCGCATACTCGTACGCCACGGACGTGTCGCCGGGGCGAATCTGGTTAGCCTTGTCCAGATACTTCCGCGCGCTGCTAGTTTCGTTGGCCAAGCGCTTCAGGCGCCCCAGAAAATAATTAGCCTCGAAATCGTTCGGGTCGCGGGCCAGCTCCTTCTCATACTCCGTGACGGCCTTCTCCGTCTCTCCCAGGCCCGCGTGTGCCGTTCCCAGATCGGCGTGGATACCCGGCATATTTGGAGCCAGCCTCTCCGCATTCTCAAACGCCTTCAGCGCTTCGCGGTAGACCTTGGCCCCCAGGAACGCCTCGCCCAGTACCTTGTAGCCTTCCGGCGAACCCGTCTTGGACACCGATAGGTAAATCAGCGGCAGCGCCTGCTTGTACAAGCCTAGGCGCAGGTAAGCCGACCCCAGCAGAAACGCCGCCGAGTCTTCGTCCGGTAGGGCTTTGTGGACCAGCCCGGCCTCGTACGCTGCCAGCGTGAACTCCTTCAACTGGTAGTGGCAGAAGGCAAGCAGCTCGAGTGCCTTGGGATCGCCCGGATTGAGCATCAACGCCCGCGCCAGGTTTTCGGCCGCGTGCTTCGGTTGGTTCATTTTCAGGTATGCCAGGCCCAGGTTAACGTAGAGCGGCGCGCTATCCTGGTTCAAGGCCAGGGCGCGCTCATACGCGCGAATAGCCTGCTCGTGCTGGCCGAGCTTGACGTAGGCGATGCCCAGGTTCGAGAGCACCTCGAAGCTCGGCGGACTCTCTCTCAGGCACTTCTCGTACTGGACCACGGCGAGCTCGGGCTGGTCTTGCGCCAGGGCGTGGTCCGCCACCACGCAGGAAGGAGCCTGGTCCGCCGCCGATCCCGCGCCCAGTAGCAAGCAGGCACTGGCAGTGGCAACGAGCTGGGCGGACTTCACCATGAGCGCAAGCAGCGATGGTTCACATTGTAGCGCACCGCCCGCTTTCTAGCCCCTCACTCCGACTCCGGGCGGGCTCTGCATCCGCCGGGCTACGATTTGACCCGGCGCGGCATTTTGTGACGGCGTGCTGAAACGCCGATCCTTATTTTTCAATCACTTTTCCGGTTCGTTTGGTCAAAATCACTTTTGGGGCTCAGCGTGCACTCAGGGCTGGCGCACTTTCCCTTCAAGCAATACACTTCGGCCAAGCCGATACAGAGAGAACAATCGGTACACGGCAGACAATCGCTAGCCGTCTATACATTCCTCAGGTTTGCGCGAAGGCGTCTTGGCCACGCTCGGCAACGACGTCCCAAACAAAAAAGGCGGGCTCCACGCCCGCCCCATACCTTCCTCCACTCTGGACGATCACTTTGAGCTATCGCCAGCCAGCTGGCCTTCTGCCGGCGATTAGAAAGCGCCACCGCAAGATGGAATCGCCCCTCCCCGCTTAGAAGTAGAGCTTCAGCGCCACCTCCAGTTCGCGATGCCCGTACTTGTTGGTGATGGTGCCCAACTGGCTCCCATTCACGAGCTGGGCATGACCGTCGGCAAAATGATGGGCATTGGCCGGTAACACCCAGTTGAATAGGGGAGTGGTGATGAAGGCCGACCCGGTGGTGCCCAGGTTGGCGTGGTTGAAGACATTGAAGCCTGCAAATCTGAACTCTAGCCGCCGATCCTCCCCCAAGTTAAACGACTTGAACAGGGTCATGTCCCACTCCTGCGAGAACGGACCCCGAAAGGTGGGCAGCTCCAGGCTCCCGAACTGATTAATTCCGGGAAGGGTTACGGAAGATGGGCTGAACCAGTGGTCGCCCACGTGCTTGAAGCCTCCCGCTTGCCACGTGACGATCGGCCGCACCACGTTCCCGTCCGCGTTGGTGGTGTTGTAGTCCAGCATATCAGGGGTGCCGTACCATCCTACGCCACTGCCCGAGAACCGGCTCCCCTTCTCCAGGGCATCATTGGCACAGAGGTTGGTGGTCGCCCCAGGCGCCATGGTGCAGTTGATGGTGGGATTACCGATGATGACGGGAGCGCCGCCCGTGAAGTGGGTAATTCCAGAGAACTGCCAGCCGTCCAGCACACCCTTCGCCACTTTGCTGGAAGAGAAGTGCTGGGCGCCCAAACTCGGCAATTGATAGATATACGAGATGTTAAAGATATGGGCATGGTCCCAGGGAAGCGGCCCGTAGTAGCGCTTCGAGTCGAAGGGATCCACCACCCCCTGGAACGTCTGGGTGAAGCCCAAGGTCTTGGACCAGGTGTAGGATCCGAGGAGCGTCAAGCCGTGCGACACATTCCGGCGCAAGGTGGCCTGCAGGGAATTGTAGTTAGCCGTGTCGCTGTGCGTTGACCAACTGATCCGCGCATAAGGCTTGTACGGACGGTAGTCGGGCGTATTGGTGTCTCCGTTGGCACAGCAGTCTGTCGTACCTGGGATCCACATGGCCCCAGGAGGGATCACGTTGGCGTCCTGCTGGCGATAGAGATGTCGGCTCACATTTCCGACGTACGACGCCTCTACCACCGTCTTCCAGCCGACGTTCTGCGAAAGGGTAACATTCCACTCATAGGTCTGCGGCTGGTTGGGGTCGTGGGGATCCTCGGCTTGCACGGTGATGTTCCCCAACGCGCTGAAGGGGTTGGATGCTTCAATTTGCTCCAGAGTGAGAGGAGCACCGGTTCTCTGCACCGTGGCGCTGAAGGAGAACGGATCGGCATTCGCCATATAGAAGGAGGTGTTACCCTGGTCACGGCTCACGTAAATGCCGAAGCCGCCCCGCAACACCGTCCGTCCCTTGCCGAACACGTCCCAGGCAAAGCCCACCCGCGGCTGCACCACCGGGCGGGGATTAGGAAAGACGCTGCGCGAGACTAAGCCGCTGCTCGCCGTCGCGATGCCATTGATGAAGCTCGTGGGCTTCGAGGGATCGTACAGGGAAGGGATGAAGGTGGTGGCCAGGCCGCGCGCCTCATTCCACGGCTGCATCCAGGAGAAACGCGCGCCATAGTTCAGCGTTAGCTTGCGGGTGGCCTTCCAGGAGTCCTGGGCGTACCATTCCATGTTCCAGAAGCGCCACAAACCATCGTTGTTGGGAAGCCCCTGAGTGAAAGCGGCAAAATTATCCGTCAGAATGTCCCCGAACGAGTTCCCAGTCGTGTAGCCTCCCCAGTTCTCAGCCGTGATCAGCATGCCCTCGGTGACCGGACCCCCATTCTGGTCGTTACGCGTGCGGTCGATGTTGCCGCCGAACTTGAAGGTGTGGGTTCCGTGGACCTTGGTGACGTTGTCGATGAACTCGAAAATAGTTTTGTCGGCAAAGATGCCGCTGCCCACATCACCTTCGCCCCACCGTCCGGTGCCCGGGTTGCCGCCATTATAGAAGCTCCACTGGTCGGTGATCTGGGGCATCGAGTCGCCACCGTAGACGAGGCCATTGCGGAAGGCCGGCACCTGCGAATTCTTAAAGTTCAGCCCCCTAAACTGGAACCCCAAAGCGGACTTGCTCAGCTTGGCGGGGTTCTGGTAATGGTTGGGCAGCGTCAACTGCTGGACGTTGAATTGCATCTCGTTGGTCAAAGTGGGGTTGATGACCTTGACGAGGTTCAGAGTCATCGACTCCCCCAGATTGTCTCCCACCGTGGGCGTCGGCTCGGGCACGTTGGACGTCCACCCTGAATTAATGCCGGACCACAGCCCCCACGGGTAGAACTGTGTCTCATGGTTCCGGCCCAAGCGAACGTACATGCGCGTGGTTTCCGATAAGTTGTAATCCACCCGCACATTCTGTTCGTTGCGGTTCAGGGGATAGAGCGGGTTGCCGGCAAAATTGTAGTTGCCGTTCGGGTCGACGTAGTTGGGAAGTGGATACTCATTCAGCAGCAAGGCGCTGTTGGAATTGATTTCGCTCTGGGGAAGGATATTGCTGAGGATGGCGGTGTTGCTCCATCCGCTCGCCGGGTCGTCAATCTGGCAAGGCATGTTGAGGGCGCGTCCAGCCCAGCCGGTCTGCACCTTATTCCCCTTGCTGTCCGTGGTGAAGACTGGCGTGCACAATGGCTGCCCCTGCGCGTTTTTGATGGTCAGCAGCTCACTGAAGTCACCCTTGCGCATCGCCGCCGACGGCACGACCGCTAGCTGGGTACCGAAATCGGGCAACTGCCGCTGCCACTCCATCCCCACCCAGAAGAACATCTTGTCGTTGTTCTTGTTAAAGTCCGAATGAGGAAAACGCACGGGACCGCCCAGGTTGAAGCCCGGATAGTTAAATTTGCTGGCCGGCTTCTTGATTCCGGCATTGTCGTTGGACCAGTCGTTGGCGTTGAAAACGGCATTCCGCGCGTAGTAGTACGCCTCCCCGTGCAGTTTGCTCCCTCCGGACTTAGTGACCGCGTCGACGATGAGGGCCGCCCGCCCCTGGTCGGCTTCGAAGCTCGAAGACTTCACCGAGAACTCCTGCACCATGTCCATGTTCGGCTCGACGATGAAACCACCGTTGTTGCCGGGGTCGATCATATTCGCGTTATCCAGTCGGATGGAGTTCTGGTCGCTCCGCAACCCGTTCACATTGAATTGGTTAATTCCCTGCCCGGTGCTCGACCCAAACTCGGGATTGAAGCCTGCGTTCACCACCCCCGGCAGCAGCGTCAACAACTCCATCACGTTGCGGCCCTCGGTGGAGATGTTCTCAATCTGGTGGGCGGAAATGACGTCTGTCTTGGCACCGCTATCGGTAATCACGACAGCGCCAGCCTGGGCGGTTACCTCAACCGTTTGCACTTCCGAGCCCACCTCAAGGGTAATGGGCACCCGGAGGCGATCGTCGGGGTGAACCACGAGACCCGTCTGCTGGTACTTCCTGAAGCCCTTCGCCTCCACTGAGAGCGTGTAAGTGGCCGGAGGAACCAAATCGATACTGTAAAAGCCACTGGCATCCGATTGGCCCCTGATTTCGGTTCCACTCGCCTCATTCCGCAAAACAACGGAGGCACGGGGGATAACTGCCCCCGTCGGGTCTTGGACAATCCCGTCCACGCGCGCGGAGTTCTGCGCCCAAGTCGGCGAAACCGCCCACCCAGCGAGCAGGCACACCACCAATCCCACCTGTCCCGGCCAGCTAACCCTTCGCCGTTCAGGCAAGCCAAAGCTCGCGCTTCCAAGACCCCTGGTACCCAAACCGCCCTTCCGCACCATAACTTTATCCTCCACTTTATCCTCCGGCTACAGGTCCCCCTGATGGCATAGTTAGGGAGAGGGGGTACTATGAAATCATCCTTATTGATTGGCGGACCCGAACCTTCACCCGAGACCACTAGTGCAAAAGCACTACTGAGCTGGCTTCCAGCAGACTACCCGATGCTAACGCCACTAGCGCCTATCTACGCCCGTTTGACAAGTTACGATGCGTTACGTAACTGTGACGCATAGACTAAGATTAGAACTTCGAATAGGTTCCGAAGAATTAAACCTGTACTCTGTAACGCTTGAACATCGGCACTTAAGGCAAGCTTTCGCCTCCGTCTTAGAAACCTTTCACCGGGTGCCCGCCCAATCGCTGTGCGCTTTTCCCACTAAGCTCCTCGCTTGTTTTCTGCCGCCGCCCCGCGCCCCAGTTTTTTGCCCTCTAAGGGTCAACTAAACTCCCTGCTACCTTCACGCTGTTATGATATCCTCAGGGCACAGAACAAGAGGGGCCTGTAGCTCAGATGGATAGAGCAACGGTTTCCTAAACCGTGGGTCGGGGGTTCGAATCCCTCCAGGCCTACCGCTTGTCTTCGATAGCTTGAGCTTGCCGAACGCCTAGGTGAGCCGAGCCCCGATTGAAACGTACTCCTGCCAGGCGCGAACTCGCTACCTGCCCCAGGTGCTGCTGATGTCACCAACGTGCTAGCGCCGCGCTGGGCCGGGCGTAACCGGCCGCGCTTGGGAGCTGTGCATACCAGTTCGTGCTGTTTTCCATTGCCGTGGCCATCTAGGGCACGGTCGTCCTGCTCGCAGGTCCTGGCTGTGCTCCTCGATGCTCCTGGCGCTGGATGCCTGGTCAAGCCCTAAGGGTAAGAGTGTCGGCCCGAGTTCGCGAGGCTCCTCGATGAGAGGGAACCGTTCGACCCGGGACCGCGGGCGACACTGATCTATGCGTGGGTGACTTCGGTGAGGAAATTTCTAGTCTTGGTAGAGGCGCAGCCGGCGGAAAAAGCGAGAAGCGACGCCGTCTAACGGAAACCGCGGCTCTCCGGGTTCCAAAGCCAGCCTCTCATCTCTGGGCTTGGGAAAGGCCAGCTACGGATCACCGGCCGGACAGGGCAAACCCTGTTGCAGCCGAGCGATCACCCAGCCCCAACCGCCCTTGTGCGCGATGGACGTCCGTCTCTTGTGCTGATGCTTGATCGAAAACCCTCCGGCACCGTGTGCGCTAGGTTCCAGCTGCCGCGGAAGAGCAAGCTTATTCCCCGCCCGCCTCATGATGGGCCCAACCAACCGCCAGCCTGTCAGAAGCTGATCTTCAAAGCGAGCTGGACGATGCGTGGCCCCCAATCACTGGCGACTTCGCCGTTCCCAATGTTGTTAGGTCCGCTACATGGCTGGCCTGGTAGGGTGGCTCCGCTGCAAAAGACATTGACCGTCTTCCATTGCGGATGATTCAGTGTGTTGAACGTCTCCAAGCGGAACTCCACCGTGGAATGCTCACCGTTAAACCACGGTGCCTTGAAGTCCTTCAACAAGGCCAGGTCCCAGTTGTTACGCCCGGGCCCTGTCAGTACGTTGCGGCCCAGATAGCCGAACATGCCCGGCTCACCGTTCGCGTAGAGCTGGCTGAGGGCGGGCTGTCCGATGACATTCGGATCGAACCATCCCGGAGTCGGCCCGAATTGAGGATCCTGGATAACACTCTTGTGAATCCGCACCGATCCCAGCGAGTTACACATGATGCCTTCTCCAATCCCACTGCTCATCCCGTTGATTCCACACTGAAAGTTAATGGGCTCTCCGGAAAAGAAGCTGGTGATGCCACTTACCTTCCAACCGCCAAGCATATGGCGCGACCACGCAGAGGAAGCCTTGGTGAAAAAGGGGAGATTGTATACGAAATTTGTCGTCAAGATGTGAGTGCGATTGATGTCGGAGGTGGCGTACCAACGTCTCAGGTTACTGTCATCGACTCCCGTGGTGAAGTAGGTGCTGGTCGAGTCGTCGAGGGCGTGAGACCAGGTGTAGGCCACCTGCATGGTCAGGCCGTGGCCAAAGGGGTGGCTATACTCCACTTGAAGCGCATTGTAATTGGAGTCAGCCGCATCCTCCTTCAAGCCGATCGTGCCGTAACCCTGGTAAGGTACAAAGAAAATGCTAGGCGCCTCGTCATTCATCAACACCTGCTGAACGTCACATACCCCTGCCGCATTGCATCCTGGCACCACTCCAGCCAGAGCCGGAACGATGCTGGTAGTCATCCCTTTGGGTACCTGATTGATGTTTTGCTGGTTTGCGAGATGTCGTCCGACGTTGCCCACATAGCTCACAGTCAGCACATTATTTCCGCCAAAGTCGTGCTGAATTCCTAAGCTGAAAGCCTGAACGCTTGGAAACTTCCAAACAGGAGGGAGCGTAAAGATGTTGGCAGGCCCCACCGGCTGCGAAAGAATGTTGGCCCTGGGTTGAATGGCAGCATAGCCAGCTAGATTGAATAGAGAAGGGATCAAGGCAGCCGGTGGGTTTCCCCCAATTGCGCCGGACATAGACTCATTCCAGTTGCCAATTTCGTAGTAGATTCCGTAGCCGCCCCGAATCGCCGTCTTGCCATGTCCGGTAGGATCCCAGGCGAAGCCAAAGCGAGGACCCAGATTTTTCTTTCCAACGCGCAAGCATCCCGGAGGAATTCCCTCGGTTCCGCACTCAACCAGACCGTTTCCATAGATACTGTTTGTGTAGATTTGGCCTGTCGCTGGGTTGGGTGTCAGAAGTCCCGCTGCATTGAGGGGTGCTTCTAGCGCCCGATTATATAAGCTGGGCTCAAAGGCGGAGTCAATGGTAGGATGTTGCACATCGCGCAGATCGGTGAAGAAGTAAGCACGCAGGCCCAAGTTCAGGGTAAGCCTGCTAGTCACTCGCCAATCGTCCTGAAAGTAAGGCTCGAAGTCCCACTGGTGGTAATCGCCATACTCCATGCCTCCGACCGGCACACCGTTCACTGTGGCCGTAGCCTCCGTATATTGACCGATCTGCCCGAGGAACAGGTCAGCCAGCGCGTTTCCGGTGGTGATGGCGGATCCGGCCGAGAAGGTAAGAAACCCTTGTGTATCTGCTCGGTTAGGTCCGTAGGTGTTGAGGTGCTGTCCGTAAATCCCAAATTTGAGCATGTGGTGACCCACGTTCCACACCATGCTCTCGGTTCCGGTAATAAAAGGCTGAGATGAGTAGGCATTCACATAAGCGTCCTGGGTGAAGGAGAAGGGATTGCCACCTTGAACGGCAATCGATGGGAGCATCGGGTTACGGCTGTTGGCAGGAAACAGGTTGCGTACCGGCCAGTCAGCGGGTTTGTCGATCGAGTGAGCTGGGGAGGAAGGCCCAGCTTGCTGGAGAAGGTGCCAATGGTCATTGGTGAAGCTCATCACAAACTCATTCATCAGGCTCGGTTTAAATACATGCGTCACATCGAGTACGGCGCTCTTGGTGGGACCCAAAAAGCTGGTCTGGGAAGTGTCATAGGCTGAAGCAGTCCACAGAGACGGCGTAACCACGGTGTTCCACGCATCTTGCGTATACCGGCCAAAAACCCGTGTCTTTTCGCTGATATTTTGATCGATCCGAATCGAGTCTTCTCTCCATCGGGTCGGCAGTCGCGGGGCATCGACGTAGCCGATAACCCCGTTATTAGCAAGTGGCACAAAGGCGTCCAAAAGGGCTTGGCCAGCTGAGCTCACTGGAACCGTATCATTGAGATAAAGCTGATGACTGACCGGGTCTCTGGGCAGTACACAACCCGAGGCAACCACAGGGTTGAACGATGATGAGCTTGGGTCACATTGGCTAAAGTTGCCACGCCGCATGAGCAAGGAGGGAACCGTTGCACTGTTCACTGTGCCTTGGCTGTAACGCCGCCACTCCTCCGAAAGAAAGAAGAAGGTTTTGCTCCTGTCAGTGTTGTAGTGATGGGGAATCAAGACGGGGCCACCCAAGGTGAACCCGTAGTCATTCCAGGTGAGCGGTGTCTTCGGCGCGTGCCCTCCGGGAGGAGCAAGCTGGCGGTTGGCGAACCAATCGTTCGCGTCGAAAGCGTCGTTGCGCACGTACTCATATAGGTCGCCATGAAACTGCTGGGTTCCGGATTTGGTGACCACCTGAATGTTGGCGCCGGCGTGCCTTCCCACGTCGGCACCATAATTGGATGTGGAGATGCGAAATTCAGCGATGGCGTCGATGCTCGGAAAGGTATTGGTCGTCGAGCCTGAAGTATCATCGGTGTTTGCCCCGCCGTCGACCTGCCAATTGTTATATTGCATGCGGTTCCCATTGAAGGACATGTTTAGGTTTGCGTAAATGCCGACGTCGGTGGTGTCCAGGCTGTTATCCGGAGACGCGCCGGGAACCAAGAGCGCCAAAGCTGTAAAATTACGCCCGTTCAGGTCCAGATTCTCGATCTGACGGCCGGAAACGACGCTGGAGAGAGCGGCTGTCTCTGTCTGCACATGCGGAACATTGCCAGTAACAGTCAGCTCCTGCGTGGACGCTCCCACCTTGAGGCGAAAGTCAACCCGTTGAACTCGGCCGACGGTCAAGATGATACCCGTGCGTACCTCCTTCACGAAACCGGGAGCCTCCGCGGTAACCGTGTAGCTGCCAATGGGTAGCGCAGGGCTTGTGTACACTCCCACGTTGTTGGTGACCAGCAGGCGGTAATATCCCTGCTCAAGATTGGATACAGTGACTTGTGCCTTAGGAATGGCAGCCCCGGATTGGTCAGTCACTAGACCCACGATAGTGGCTTCCTGCCCCAGAACCAGCCCGGGAGCCAGGAAGGCCTTAACCCACAAGCATAAAATCACCGATAAATAGACCACCAGTTTATTCATACTCCGCCTCCGCTCACCGTTTCGACAACCGCTCTCGGGCACCTCATGTCCCAGCCTTCCCCGTGCATTCGTCGGCCGGGCCGAGGTCTGTCGTGCGCTTCTGGACGGGACGGATGTGCAGAACGAGCCCAGCCTCAAGTGCCGACACTGATACTCGCCGATTTATTTTTTAAGGCGCTAATCTAGACTCGAGATGGCACTTTGTCAAGTAGTTTATTCTAACGTGCTCCAATCCATTTTGTCAGGCGGCGGTGTGGTAATACTTCATTCATAAGCGAAGTTATAGGAGGGTGAAGGACCACATCGGATGGCCCCCCGATCCCGCCAACCCCGGCTGCTTCTGAGAGTGAGAGAGCTCCCTGGCGGAAGTTGAAGCCAAACCCCTAATTGCTGGGTGAGGTTTGTGCGAGACGCTTGGCCAGGTGAGGCGACCTTCATTCGAAGACTCAAGGTAGCCTTCGACCTCGGCCGGATGCCGGCGCAGATACTCCGCTGTCCATCGGGACTCGTACATCCCGCGGACGATCTTCATGGCCCCTACACCGCAGCCGTTCCCGCAGAGCACTACGACTTCGCAGGCGCCAGTTATTGTGGTGCGAGTCAAAGCGCAGATAACTTTCTCAGCCGGCTCAGTCGCACCGTCTTCGGCGGCCTTCACCATTTGGTCCCCTGACGTATTAGATCGGCAATAGCTCCGAATTGCGGCCCGTACTCTTTGGCGGCAATAGGCCAGAACTCCTCGTAGCCAAACACGAGCCCCGCTTTTTTCTGGGAGCATCCTCGATGAAATGGCCAGCACGGCTTTGGGGACTCATAATGTGTCCAATGTTATGGCGAAGAAAAGGTGAAAGTCAAGGCGCCCGTCCACGAAGCCATGACGGGGTTTCGTTCTAAGGTTGCCACAACGAAACTGACGAAAAGAAGCGTGTGCCGAGGGGTGCTGGCTGGAGGCCGGCTGAGCGCGATCAAGGAAACGGCGCATGCTTTGCCCGCGACGCTGGCCCGAATGGGTCATCCGAACTGGCCACAGTATTTGCATTGGCAGTTCGAGGCGTGATCTCCTCCGAAACAGCCGCAATATTCGCATCGGCAGTTTGAGGCATGGTTTCCGCCGAAGTACTTGCACTGAGGACATTGGCAATTGCTGGCGTGCGTCCCGCCGAAATATCCGCACTCGGGACACCTGCAATTCGATAAATGTTTTCCGCCATACTTGTATTCCACAGGGTTTCCGGTACGAAGAATAGCATCAAACCCTCGCTCTGGCCACGGCACGAGCGCTATGCGGGCTGCCACGGCTATGCTCTGTAAATAAGAGGATTGTAAGCCTTACGCATTTCCGCCTCGTCCCATACTTTGTAAAGGGAAGGGATGATATTCCGCATAATCTCTGACAAGCCTGCACCAGGAACGTCTCCGCTGATTGTTTTATTTCTGTTTACAGACCAAGCCAAGAGGTCAGCGGCTTGCAGGCCGGGCGTCTTTTTCATTTCTGCCGACTCTACATCCCCGATCAAGTCCCACCTGCACATGGGATCGATTTCGTCGGCTCTTGAATGGCGCCGTCTCTCCTGTTTCCATTTTGCCTCGAAACGTGCTCTGAACGGCTCATTCCGGTCAAAGAAATAGTGAACGGCGTTCGGACCGATGAGGCCGGGATACTTTACGAAGTACCAATCCAGGACTTTCTCTGAGCAAAATTCGTTGCACATTTCAATCGGGTCCGGAAGTTGGTAGGTTTGGGCCTTCAACTTGTGCCAAGCGTCACGGTCAACGGTGCAGTAGAACATCCTAAACTTCTTTTTATCCAAGTGCTGCATGTACATGAGGCATTTGAAAACCAGGCCGAATGCACTTTGCGGCGTCCAACCCGGCCCGCTGAATCCATCCCTTAAGTGGGCCAACTCACGCATGTGGAGGTAAGAGGCCGGCGGTGTGTGGCCGCTCAGCATCTTCGCCCATTCAACATCGAACTCCTGCCAGATGTCGTCGGGGCCGGCAAAAGCAGCCGGGGTTAGGTAGTTGCCTCCTGGCTCGCCGCTGCTGTCGAGATAGACGCGTAAGACCACAACCGTTCCCTCCATTTCTGGCACGGGCGACCGGTTTAGCGCTCGCCAGCGGATCGTTACCAAACGAATTCCAATGAGTGTGAACGGCGGCCATTCACATCGAAATTTATTGCGCCGGGCCGATACCAAGCCTTCGGGCATATCGTTTGCTTTCCGTCCGCCGATGTGAAAGTGAATTGTCCCGGTGGCCCATCGGTTACCATGAGTAGTAGTTCAATTTCAAGCCTGGCTATCGAGTCCGCCGATGAGAACGGTGCTGGCCTGGTTGCCCGCTAGGGCTTCAGAACCAAAAACGTGACCCCGTAACCCTTCAACGTGAGGGTGATTCGCGGCGCCGGAGGGATGCTGGTGGAGACAGGACCGTTGGCAGGGTCCGTGTTCGAGTCCAGCGTCAGTTGATTGACCGACGAAAACGAACCGAGCGCCGAAGTATTAACGATAATCGTCCGCGGAGCGCCCGGGCCATTGTTGTCCGTCGGTGCCTGGACGGCATGGTCGGCAATCATTATTACAACCGAGCCATCCGCGTTTCGCACGGCGAGCGTTTCGACATCATTGGCGGCGCTCGTTACGGACTGAACAATGTCAGCGCCCGGTGGTGAAGGAAAAAAGCTCTGCAGCGCCCGATCGACCCAGTAGCTCAGGTAGGGTTTACCAGTGTCGTAATCGACCTCGCCGTACTGGCGATCGGCGTCGAAATCCCAATGATACAGCGCTGCGGCGCCGGCTTGCGCCAGCTGGGAAAACACATAAGGACGCCAGCCGGCAAAGAACGGGCTGGTGCCCCGCGGGTCGATAACGAACTTTTGGCCCGGATTACAGGCACTCATGCCGTTCGGCCCTTCAAAATCCGCATTGACATTATTCTCGGTAACCCAAACCGGCACGCTTGCCAGGGAAGGCCGTGTCCGTAACTGGGAGCGGATATATTGCACGTGTGGAACAAACGTTTGGGTGACTTGGGTCAGCAATGCGGTGTCAGGATCGGATTGATTACATGACGAGTAGTAGTGAGTGGCGACAGCATCTACTTCCGCGGTTACATCTGAGACAAACGTCGGCAAAAACTTTTCCGGTTCGTTACCAAAATCTGCCAGCTCCAGCGCCACGAACTTGAGGGGGACGGACGAGCCGGCCGACTGCATCGCTGGGACCACCAAATTATAAAGTGCAGTGTAGTCACTGGCCGTCAGACCATTGATGTTGGGCTCGTTGAAGATACCCCACCACGTGATTGGCTGAAACGGCTGGTGTGCATGGGTTACACCAGCCGCATCTGTAAAGCCGCTCGTAGTGTTGTAGTACTTCACGAGGTTCGCGCAATAGTTCGCGAAGTCCTGGAAGTGACTGCGGAGCAAATGACCGTTCGCATCATTCATAAAGCCGGGTGCGACGGCGATCTGGAATTCAGGACTGTGATCGCCTACGCTCAAGACCGGGTTGACCACCGCGTCGAGTTCGGTAAAATCCCACGTTCTTGCGTCTTTTTGGGGCACACCTCCGTCGATCGCCTGGAGGCGAATATGCTGGGGGCGGAGCCGGGCTAGGGTCGCTGTAGCATTGGGGTTGAGTGCAAAAAACTGGTAGTCCCAATCGGCGGGTTGAAAGGAAGTGGACATGAAAGTGGCAAGCCGTCCCTGAACTCCGGCACCGATCTTGGCCACCACCGCCACCACGAGCGAAAGGCTGGCGGTGCTACTGACCGTGCCATCGCTGGCCGTCACCGTGAGTGCGTATGTTCCCGGCGGAGCAGTAGTCTGAGCAGTAAAAGTCAGGCCACCCGAGCTGGCCAAACCAGGCGAATTGATCGTTACGTCCACTCCGGAGGGGAGCCCGGAAACGGTCAAAGTGACTGGCTCGGTGCTGCCAGAATGCGTCACGGTGGCACCAACCGAAACCGCCGTGCCGTCCGGGGGCACGATAAGGCTGGTGACAGCGAGCGTGAGGGTGATTTGATCGGCGGCAACAGAAGGCGGCGTTGATGCTTGATCGCCGCCACAGGAAGTGGCAATCGCCGCGGCTGTCAGAAGACCTGGGAGCGCGAGCCTGCTGAGCCGATCCATTCGTTCTCCATCGCGGAGGTGGACCATCGCTTGGGTACCCGAAGGGGAAACAAGCATAGCTCAAGCCTGTCCCCAGCGAAAAGGAGGATGGTCAGGGGTAAGAGTGTAAGCCGAGTGAGCTCATCGCGCTCCGGGGCGAAGCCCTAGCCACCTTCGTCGAGACCGAGGTACACCGAGCCGAGCGCCGCTCCGGAGCATGAGGGCATGGCAGATCTCGAATGGCCAGACCACACGTTCAGTATTGCCGCCTTTCGACGCGCGGACGCTCAGCGCGGCTCATGCTCTTTTGCACGATGGCGGGATGCTTCAGACCGCGCACCTCGTCGATATGTTCACAGACCTTAAGTATGGCGTCAGCGATGTCATCCATATCGCGGCGGCTACCCAGGAAGATATGGTGAGGTAGCCAGACCGCCTCCACGTAGGCAGCCCGCTCGGACACCGGACAATGATAGGAGCCCCTCAGGTCCAGAGGTTCCTTTCGTCCCCAGCTCAGCGCCGGGTAATCTTGCGGATCAATAGGGAAAAGCGAACTTCGATAGACGGGCTCGTAGAAGAGGCCGTCGCATGGGATACCTTCCATTTCCAGGGCACCCAGGAATTCAGCCCGTGAAGCGCCATCGAAATGCTCAGGCAAGTACTTGAAAACGTACTGGTAGGCGGCAACGCGTGTCAGACGGGGGTCACGCTTCAGAAAGCCGAGTCCTGGGGTGCCCTGCAGGCGCCTTTCCAGGTACGCCATGTTGGCACGCCGCACCTTGGCTTGTTTCTCGAGGCGTTTGAGCTGCACATCGAGGATCGCGGCCTGGAACTCCGTGATGCGGTAGTTGTGCCCAACGAAGCGGTGGCCAAACTTATCCGTTTGGCTAGCACGGCCGCAGTTAGCGTAGGTCTGGGTACGCTCGTAGAATTCCAGGTTGCTAGTGATGACCGCACCTCCCTCCCCCGCGGTCATCAGCTTGCTCGACTGAAAGCTAAACGCACCGAGATCGCCTGTGGCACCGGCTCCCTTGTTGCGCCACCGACCGCCATGAGCATGGGCGCAATCCTCGATGACGGCTAACCCGTGCTTGCGGGCCAGTTGCGTGATCTCATCCATGTCGGCAAAGCGCATGGCTAGGTGAACGGGCAACAGGGCACGCGTCCTTGGCGTGATGGCCTGCTCGATCAGCTTGGCATCGAGGCAGTAGGTATCCGGATCGACGTCCACAAAGACAGGAACCGCATTGAGCAGCATGATGGGCGCGACGGTGCCTTCCCAGGTGTAGGCAGGGACAATCACTTCGTCACCCGGCCGCAGGCCCGCCGCCCGAAGCGCGATTTGGATCGCTACCGTGCCGTTGGCGACCGCCAGCCCATACTTCGCTCCATGCAAGCGGGCGAATTTCCGGGCGAAGGTGTTCGCCACCTGGTTTGGGAAGGGATATCCTCCCCAGTTGCGGCTCCGAAGCACCCTCCCGAGAGCCTGCATCTCCTCCCCTGTGTAAACTGGCCAGGGCGCAAACGGCTTCCTTCGAACAGGCTTGCCTCCAGTAATAGCGAGCTTGCCCATAGATTCCTTAATCTTAGAATTTCGCACGGACCACGTTGGAATAAGCGGACTGGCCAGCGTCATTCGCGGCGCGGACCCGATAGCAGGTCAGGGGCCCAGCTGAAGTCGTGTCCGTGTAACTCGTGCTGGTTGGTGGCAACGTCGCGATCCTCCGCCACTCTCCTGTGCCCCCTACCCGCCGCTCGACCAGGATCCGGGTGGGGCTTCCACCGTGCACGACCCAGCTCAAACGCGCCGTTTCACCGCTAACAGAGACCTGCAAGGAGCTGGGCGCTTCGGGCAGTAAGGGCCAGTCAAAGTAGCTCTCGTCGGCAATGGCCAGCACACTGTCGCGCAGCGGAAGCCCTTCCAGCACTTGCTTGGTTCCCTTCTTCCACTCCAAAGGGGAGATTTCGCCGGTCAAAATGTCAGCCAGCACGGGGTGCTCAATGCCTGTGTTCTTCAATTCCAGGTCGATCGCCAGAGGCGGGAACACGTTGCCCGGCAAACTGTGCGCACCGAGCCAGTAAGCCACAACTGCCTTACCCGAATCGGAACGGAAGCCGTAGGCGAAAAAGGGAGCATTAGCCTGGCGGCGCAGTGCCGGAATAGCCCGGCTAGAAATAATGATCGAAGGATCGAACTTGGTGTCCGAAAATACGGCGTTGGTGTTTTGCAGCGCGAAGTAGACGGGGCGCGGCGTGAAATCGTCCGGCAGATAGCGGAGGCCGTGGATGAGGCCGAAGTCGTCGAATTCGTTGCCGTCCGTGCCAGCCGCCAGCAGCCACACGAACGTTCGAACTCCCGCGGCCCAGTTGTAGACGAGCCCGCGCGGCACGTACTTCGCCTGCACCGACTCGTCCGAGCCATTCCAGGACGGAATGGAGTTGAACTCGTCGTCAAAGAACTCGATATCCGGCCGGATACCTGGGTAGCTCCGGACGAGTTCGCGCAACTTGGCCGGCGACTCCTCGCCGTAGGCTCCGTAATCCATGGACTCCGGATTCAGGTTCTGTCCGTACCCCGGGTAGGTGTGATAGGCATAGACGTCGATGCCAGCTGCACACTGGCAGGCATCGAGTGCACGCCGGGTGAAGTCGCGACTAGGATCAGCCTGGCCGCCATAAATCACCTTGGCCTCCGGATCCGTGGTGTGAACCGCAGGGATGAAAGCCTTGAGCAGGCGTCCGTACTCTTCGGGATTACCCCAAGGGTTCCAATAGCCGATGTCTTGCTCGTTCCACAGGGCGTAATAGTGCACCCGGCCGCGAAAATGGTTCACTGTCCATTTCACATAATTCACGAAGGCTTCGATCTGCTCCGCGGTTTTGGGCGGCCAGAAGATGGAGTAGAGGCTCCGGTCGTCGTTGTGGAAGGAGCCAGGTTCAGGGGTGATCTCGTCAGGGCGTTTCCCTGCGGGCGAGGTGTACATCGGATTCCCATACAGGAGCTGAATCTGGACCTTCACACCGTTATCCACCAGGGAGTCGACGTAATCATCTACCTCCGGCGGGATGGAATAGAGACCGCGCCTGCGCTCCACCCAGTCCCAACTTGTGGGCTCTGAACTGTTTTCGTACTGGCCGATGCGAATCCACGCCACACCCGCATCGAACATGCGGGTCCACCACCAGCGGTCCCAGGGCAAGTAAGGTTCGCGCGGCAGGTCCGAGTTGATGCCGAAGCCGTTTCGGATCTGAGAAGACCGCTTGGGAGGAATACGCGTCAGGCCGTGACGCTCGGGTGGTGGTGCGGCTCTGCTCGTGGATAGAGCGACGCCCAGAACCACCAATAAGCTGGCGGCGAGGCTGAAAGCCGGCCTTGACGTACGAAGGCTCGGCCACAAGCCTCCACTTTCATGCAGGCATAAGGGTTGGTTCATGGCTCATGGTTTGAAATGCTGTACTGGCTGCCGTTGCGCAACCTCTTTGGGGCTGCCAAGCAGGCTGACTATAACACCCTAAGGGAAGGGTCAATGTCAAGAGCACGGCGTCAGAGCAGTCAGCGTTTCATGGTAGGGGCTCCCCCTCGTAGAAAGAGCGTTGCTTTAGGGTGGCCTGAGCCAGGTGCGCGTTCCTCTTCTCTTCTGAACTCAGAACAAAGCGGTGTGGGGTGAATCGCTCCATTCCCACGCGGTCCTTCCCTTCTTCGATTTCGTAGAAGTGGTCGGCGGCGAGGTGGTGCCACACCTGCCGTAAACCGCTGGGCCATGTCACCTCCAGTCGGTCGATGGCCGTGGCTCCGCCCAAGCCGAAGTGGGCGCGCAGATCGCTTTGGGACATGTAACTGCCTCCGCCGGCAATCTCGCGGATCTGCGAAAGTCCGCCCGCTAGCAATTTGACCCGTGCGCCCATCGCATCCCGGTTACTGCGTGTGCCAACCAGTCTGAAGCTGACGAAATGATTCGGGACTTTGTCCGTTGCACCTTCATTGTGAAGCAAAAGGGGCGGATCCCCGTTGTTAGCCACGACCACATCCAACCAGCCGTCGTTGTCCAGGTCGGCGAAGGCTACGCCGCGTCCAGCATACGGGATAGCGAAGCCCGGGCCGGAGCTTTTGGAGACTTCGCTGAACCACCCACGGTGCTCGTTGTGAAAGAGCGAGTTGAGTTGCTTGTAGTGAACCTCCGGGGTCACCTTCTCGATCTCCGGGTAAACACTGCCGTTGGCAATAAAAATGTCCAGCCAGCCATCGTTGTCGTAATCGAAGAAGCCCCCGCCAAAGCTGAGCACCTGGCGAGTCGGCCCGGTGATGCCAGCTTGCTGGCTGACTTCCTCCAAATATCCTTTACCGTCGTTGTGCCAGAGGTGATCGGACATCATCTGAAAATCAGTAATCAAGAGATCCAAATAACCGTCATTATCATAGTCGCCGAGCGCGATACACATACCCGCCATGGCGTTGCCCTCTGCGGTATAGGCCATGCCGCTGGTGGCCGCTATGTTGGTAAAAGAACCGTCGTGGTTATTGTGGTAGAGGTAGGCGTCGGTGCCGTCGTTGGCGACAAACAAGTCCGGCCAGCCATCGTTATCGTAGTCAGCCGCACCCACGGCCAAATTGAATCCGTTCGGCTGGTAGATTTTAGCTGCCCGGGTGACTTCCGTGAAGGTTCCATTGCCGTTGTTGTGATAGAGCACATCCGGACTGCCAGGGTAAGCAGAAGGCCGGCAACTGCTCAGAATGCCATGTCCAATGTCGCAATTCCGCTTGCTGCCGGGCAGAAAGTTGGCATAGCCGCCGGCATAGAGGTCAAGCCAGCCATCGCGGTCATAATCGAAGAAGGTGGCAGCGCTGTGAAAGGTAGTTCCCAATTCCGTCGCCGGCACACCCGCCTGATCGGTGACGTCGCTGAACGTTCCGTCGCCATTGTTGTGGTAAAGCACGTTCTTACCATACTGGGTAACATAGAGATCCGGGTGACCATCGTTGTCGTAGTCGCCCCAGACACAGCCCAAGCCGTAGGCCGTTCCGGGAACACCAGCCTGTTCCGTCACGTCTGTGAAGGTCCCATCACCGTTGTTGTGGTAGAGAGCATTGCGCGCCGCCATCCCGCGATGGTAAAGATCACGCCCATTGACAAAATAGATGTCCTGATAGCCGTCTCCGTCATAGTCGGCAACGCAAACGCCCGGACCCGCTTCCTCCAGAATCGTCGATGTCCCATTGTTCCCCTTGAAGTGAACGAAAGCGATGCCCGCCTTCCGAGTAATATCTGAAAACTGCACCGATGTACCGTGCTTGGGCTCATGCGAGCGGCCAGCCGAAAGCAAGCCGGCCGCTGGGACCAGACTGCGGCTCAGGCACACGGTGGCCAGCACCAATCCCCAGACGGGATAGAGCCTGCTCAATCCGGACCTGGAGGGCCGTCTCAATTCAGATCGCCGTTTCAAAAGAAAGCGTTAACAGTCCAGCCGAAAGTTTAGCTCACCGGGGTGCCACCGAACCCCTGGCTGCCCAACACCGCACCGAGAAATAAAAAAGAGGCCACCCCGGTGGCCTCCCAAACTGAAAAAGTAATGCTCTCCAGGGCCTAGAAGATGAACTTCAAGCCGAACTGCATGACACGCGGGCCCCAGTCGCTGTTTACGAAACCGTTACTGCCATTGCCGTAGCCAGGATTGCCACAGCTACCGCCAAAGGGCGTGTTACCGTTGCACCCCGTATTGACGTACTTATACTGAGTGTGGTTCCAAGTGTTGAACGTCTCCCACCGGAATTGCAGCGTGGAATGCTCCTGGCGGAACCACGGCAAGCTGAAGTTCTTCATCAAGGCCATGTCCCAGTTGTTGCGGCCCGGACCCGTGAGGACGTTGCGACCCATGCAGCCGAACATACACGTCTCACCGTTGGCCAGGAGCTGCGAAAATGCTGGCTGGGTAACGGTGTTCGGATCCCACCACTGCAGCGTCGGACCGTAGCCCGGCTCGTTGGCCACAGTCTTATGGATCTTGACCGGCCCGACGGGATTGCAGCGCACCGTGCCTCCGATACCGCTGCTGAAACCACTGACACCGCAGTTGAAGTCGGTTGGCTCACCGGAGAAGAAGCTGGTGATGCCGCTTACCTCCCAGCCGCCCAACGCGCCCTTCAACAAGGCGTTGGGACTGTTCTTGAACAGCGGAATCTCGTAGATGTAATTCAGCTGGAGCACGTGCGTACGGTTCAGGTCCGAGGTTCCCCTCCAGCGGCTAAGCTGCTGATCGTCGATGGCGCCTGAAGTCTCGAGGTAGGTGCTGGTCGAGTCATCGATAGCATGCGACCAGGTATAGACCGCCTGGAAGGTGAGGCCGCGGCTGAAGGTATGGCGGAAATTAGCCTGCAGCGAGTTATAGCTCGAAACCGCCGTGTTCTCCTTCATCGTGATGTTGTTGTAGCCAGCAAAAGGTTGGAAGAAAATGCTAGGCTGTTCTTGGTAGATGAGGGTTGTCTGAACGTCACACACGCCGGAGGGGCAAAGTGGCTGACCCGCGATAACGTTACCCTTCGAATCGCACGTGGCGTCACCGGGAGCGCCTGCGGACGCGCACTTGCTGCCGGTGAGCCCGGCAAGCGCCGGCACGTTCATGGTGCCAATGCCTAGTGGAATTTCGCTCAGGTTGCGTGCGCGCGCCAAGTTGCGCCCTAGGGTGCCTACGTAGCCGACCTCCAAAAGATTATTGGTCCCAAACTGGTGTTGCACGTTGATGTTGAATTGCTGAACATACGGCCAGCCCTGGCTATAAGGGATGGCTATGTAGCCCGTCGGTCCCAGCGCGCCAGGTACGATGTTGGAATAGCCAAGGATGTTGAAACCGGACGGGCTCAACGACACGGGCGGATTGCCTTCACCACCCTCCGTCTGCGCCTCGTTTCCATTACCCGACTCGAAGTAGATGCCGTAGCCGCCACGGATCACCGTCTTGCCGGCGCCCCACGGGTCCCAAGAGAATCCGAAACGAGGGGCGAAATTTAAGGCACTGTTGTTCTTCTGGCAGCCCGGAGGAATCCCGTTGTGCCCGCACTCCACCAAGCCATTGCCAAAGTTCGTATAGGTGTTCAGCCCCGCCGCGGTATCGATGTTGCCCGTACCAATTGTGGCGCAAGGCCCGGTAGTTTGTATGCCGCACAACGGGTCTTGTTGGGCAGGATTGTACAAGTTGGGAAGGAATCCGCTGTCGACCGTAGGCCGCGACACGTCGTGAATGCGGGTGTAGAGGTAATAGCGCAAGCCTACGTTGATGGTCAGATTCGGCTTCACCTTCCAGTCGTCCTGGATATAGGGCTCAAAGTCGGTCATCTGCCAGTGGCCCTTCGGGTAACCCCCTACGGGCACTCCATGAAACGTCATGGTGCCTTCTTGGTACTGCGGGATGCGTCCCAAGAACGCGTCCGCCAGGGCATTTCCCGTGGTGAGAGGGCCGGACGCGCCGAAGTAAAGAAAGCCCTGGGTGTTAAAGCCGAACTGCTCATTCTTACGATAGTTTTCCAAGTAAAAGCCCATCTTCGTGGTATGGTTGCCGTGAGTCCAGGCTACGTTGTCCTTCCACGTGATGATGGGGTTGGAGTTAAACCAGGGATGGTTGCCGGCATCCTCGGCAACGCAGAAGTTCAAGCCGCCGCACAGTTCGATCGATGGCAGCAGCGGGTTGGAATTATTGGCGGCGAACAGATGGCTCATGACGAAGTCGGTGGGCCGATTCAGGGACATGGCCACGGAATCGGCCGCCAGGTTGTGGAGAGCGATGTGATCCACGGTGAACGCCGCGATGAACTCGTTCATCAGGCTCGGCCTGAAGCTGTGGGTGATGTGCGCCACCATACTCTTGCCGGGCCCGTCGAAAGGAGTCTTGATGGTATCGTAGGACGACCACGTCCATAATGAAGGAATAGCCACCGTATTCCACGCATCCTGGGTGTAACGGACGAACACCTGCGTCTTATCGCTGATGTTCTGGTCGACGCGGATCTGCTCCTGCCGCCAGTGAGTACTGGTGGGAGAGGCGACCGCCCAGTGGCCCAGAATGTTCGTATTCTGCAGCGGCACCAAAGCGTTAAGCAGGTCGACGGTGTTGGTGAACGCTTGCTGGTTGAACCCGGGCATGGACTGCACGTTGTCGTAGGTGACGCCGTTCAACGTGGGGAGCTTGCAGCCATCGGTGATAACCTGGTTGCCATTGGGATTCAGCTTGGGGTCGCATTCGCTGAAGTCGCCCGTCCGCATCTTGGCAGTAGGCACGTTGCCGGTCAGCGTTTGGCCTTCGATGATGGTTCGCCAGTCTTCTGACCAGAAGAAAAAGGTCTTCGACTTATCCGTGTTGTAGTGACCTGGGATGTAAAAGGGGCCGCCCAGAGTGTAGCCATACTCGTTTTGGTTCAGAAAGCCCTTGCGCGTGCCGTTGCGGTTCAAGAAGAAGTCGTTGGCGGCAGCGGCACTGTTGCGATTGTATTCAAAGGCGTCGCCGTGAAAGTCCTTCGTGCCCGACTTGGTAGCCACTTCAATGTTGGCACCGGCATGCTTACCCATGTCCGCGCCGTAGTTGGCGGTTGAGATACGGAACTCAGCAATGGTGTCCAAATTCGGATAAGTGTTGAAGGTGGAGGCCGACCCTTCGTCTGTGTTATTGCCCCCGTCAATCTCCCAGTTGCTGTACTGCGTCCTGTTTCCGTTGAAGGAGATACTGTTGTTGCCGTAAACGCCCACGTGGGTAGTGTCCAGCCCGTTATCCGGCACGGCACCGGGCACCAGCGTTGCCAGCGTAACGAAGTTGCGCCCATTCAGTTCGAGGTCCTGGATCTGCCTGCTGGTGATGACGCTAGAGATGGCTCCCGTCTCTGTCTGGACTCTGGGCACATTGCCGACCACACTCACTTCCTGGGTGATCTGGCCTACCGTGAGCTGCATATCCACGCGCTGGATCTGACCGACCTCCAGCGTGATGCCGGTGCGGACCAGCTTCTGAAAGCCCTGGGCTTCCGCGGTGACGACGTAATTGCCGATAGGAATGGCGGAAACTGAAAACGCCCCCGCCGAGTTGCTAATCAGCACCCGGGTAAACCCCTTGTCAGGATTGGAGACGGTGATCTTCGCGTTGGGGATCACCGCCCCGGTGGTGTCGGTGACCGTGCCCACAATAGTGGCCGTGTCTTGACCCATCGCCACGGTTGCAAAAGCAAGGCAGGTGGCAAAGGCGAACCGAACAAGCCTCTTCATGGTGGCTCCTCCAGCGAGCAAAATTCGGTTCCCTGTGGGGATGGTCACCGGACCCTGCCGCGCGTACCCGAAGTGCCCAGTGACCCCATCGAGTCCCGCGACCCGACTCCCACGGGAGGATACAAATTGGCTTATGAATCCCCGACGCTGGCCGTAACCTAGCAAAGGAAACCCCGGTTGTCAAGTACTTCTTTAAAAAGTGTCATTAGTACATTAAATGTCCGGATGAATGAGCACGTGATCTGTCGGCTGAAGGCGGCGAGGGGAATCGGGCATTCTGTCGGGAGGGAGGCAGAAGGTGACGATACTCGGAAGCCGCCTGGGAGCGGACGAGGAAAGTACAGGAAGTGATTTTGCGCGCGATGGCGAAACGAATCACATGGTGGCAGGCCGCGGAGATTGTGGGAAGTTCGGGCCGGAGCATGCGGCGCTGGAAGCGGCGGTATGAGGAGCACGGTTACGACGGGCTGTTCGACCGGCGGCAACAAAGGCCGAGTCCGAAGCGGGTGCCGATGGAGTTGGCCGAAGAAGTGCTGCGACTCTACCGGGAGCAATATGCGGACTTCAACGTGCGTCACTTTCACGAGAAGCTGGGGGAAGAGCACGACATTCGGCTCAGCTACACTGGGGGGAAGCTGGCCTTGCAGGGAGCCGGACTGGTGGCGAAGGGGAGGGAGCGCGGGGTGCACCGGAAGCGTCGGAAACGAAGGCCGCGGGCGGGCAGGATGCTGCCCCTGGAGGGGAGCCGGCATCGCTGGTTTCAGGGCGATCGCGGGTACGACCTGATCGAAGTGCTGGACGACGCCACCAGCGAGACCTAGGATGCGCAAGGGGTGGAGGAAGGATCGACGCGGAGGGCCGGTTGATCCGAGGCGGCTGACGCAGGGAGGACGGGCGCGGAAGGAGCTGGGCATCCAGATGATTCCGGCCTACTCGCCGCAGGCGCGGGGC
>CADDZE010000014.1 GCA_902812465.1 Acidobacteriota bacterium
CCAAGAATCTTCGCGGCGGGGAACCGTTCGAAAAGGTGAGGATGGCCTGAAGGGTTCGCCCATCACCGCGGCGATACTGCAAGTCGAACATCTGCTGCCGATAGCGAATATTGCGAAGCCCGAACCAGCGCCCCTCGCCGAGCAACGCTTCTGGAAGGGCGGGGCTGAGGGTAAACCAGAAATGCCCGGGTTCATTCCCTTCTCGGAATCCGAACAGGGTGCGGATGATATGGGCGGGCAGCGTGGGCCTGACCAAATACTACATCGCCCAGCCGCAGTGTGAAGCGCCTCCCCAGGTTTTGTTCCCGCAGATGGTCAATCTCGTTCGCCGTTACGCAGAAGAGAAGGTGAGGGTTGTTGAGCCGGCCGACATCAAGGATCTGTTCCTGGCTCCGTATTATGGCTGGCTGGTGGAGATTCTTACGGAGCACATTCAACCGGATGCGTTGCAGGGCGAGGCGCCCGAAGTTCCACGGTATGAAGCCAGCCGGGGCCGGGATCGACAGCGGAGGTGGATTTTTGGACCAGCCGCGAACCGCGTGAGGTGATTCACAGCCACGTCAATTATGTCGTGCCGGACACGATGAAATGGGAACAATCAGCCGCGTATTTTATCGACACGCATCCCGCCGTGGATGCCTTCGTGAAGAACACGGGCTTGGGTTTCGCCATTCCTTACCTCCACAACGGCCAGATGCACGACTATATGCCGGACTTTATCGTCCGATTGAAAGCCGATCGCCCCATTCACCTGATCTTAGAAACCAAGGGCTTCGATCCGCTGGAAGAGAAAAAGCGGGCCGCCGCTGAGAGGTGGGTAGCGGCTGTGAATGCCGAGGGTAGTTACGGAACTTGGTGCTACGCTGTAGTCAAGAAGCCAACGGAAGTGCCGGCTCTGCTGGCGATAGCGGCCGGTGTGGCCGATTCCCGCAAGTGAAGGGCATGGCCGGCTCGTGTTATGCTGGGCACGCGCGGCCTCTGGCCATGCGCTGCAGATATGCCGCTCGCTAGTGCTGAAACGCGCGTCCGGCCGCCGCTTGAGCAAATCTTTGGCCCACACGGTTGGCTGGCCCGTCACCATCCGAAGTATGAATACCGGCTGTCGCAGCTTGAGATGGCGGAAAGTGTCGAGGCCGCGCTCGAGCACGGCCGGCACCTGATCGCGGAAGCGGGAACGGGTACCGGCAAAACGCTGGCCTACCTGGTTCCCATCCTGCGCAGCGGTCGCCGCGTTGTGGTCTCGACCGGGACCAAGAATTTGCAGGAACAGATTTTCTTTAAGGACATCCCCTTCCTGCGCAAGCTCTTTCCCGATCTGCGAGCCGTGTTGATGAAGGGTCGGCAGAACTACCTTTGCCGCCAGAAGCTCTACGATATCGAAAGGCAGCCGGTGCTCAAGGGCCTGGAGGAAGTCGAGCTCTACGCAGCGATTCGGAAGTGGGAGCGGCGTACCGAGACCGGCGATCGTGCCGAGCTCCATAGCTTGCCGGATACGAGCGAGCTCTGGCCGCAGATTGACGCCCGGAGCGAGACCTGCACTGGGCAGAAGTGCCAGCAGTTCGACCGCTGCTTCATTACCTGGATGCACCAGAGGGCGGCGCAATCAGACTTGATTATTGTCAACCACCACCTCTTCTTCGCCGACCTGGCCCTCAAGCGAACTGGTGTTGCGGGCCTGCTGCCCGACTACGCGGCCGTGGTCTTTGACGAGGCGCACGAGATCGAAGACGTGGCGACGGAGTATTTTGGTATCCAGGTGTCCAATTACCGGGTTGAAGAGCTGGCCCGGGATACAGAAGCCACTCTGCGGCTGAAGGATCTGCGCGTGCCGGAAATCGTTGCCGCCGTCGGCGACCTCCGGCGGCGCGCTGAGCAGCTTTTTGAGCTCTTTCCCGGTAGTGAGGGGCGCTTCAATTTCGAGCATCGTGACCGCTTTGTCGAAACCCACCGCGGGGCCTGCTCCGCCTTCGAGAATGCTCTCGTGCGGCTTGAGACCGAGCTGCTGAAGGTCAAGGACCGGCCCGAGGAGCTAAACAACTTGGCGCGGCGTGCCGCCGAACAGCGGGCGGCCTTCGAAACGGTACTCGAAAGCCACGACCGCAACTACGTTTACTGGTGGGAACGGCGGGGTCGGGGCGTCTTTCTGGAAGCGTCGCCCATCGACGTTTCTGCCCTCCTGAGGGAATATCTGTTTGCGAAGGTAAACACGGTGATACTCACTTCGGCCACGCTTGCCGTAGGAGGAAGCTTCGCGTTTCTCAAGAGTCGACTGGGTGTCGACCAACCGCAGGAGAAGATCTACGCTTCCCACTTCAACTTCGGCGAGCAGGCCCTGTTGTACACCCCCCTTCACCTGCCCGATCCGCGGGAGCCGAGCTTCGCCATGCGCGCGGCACAGGAGGTGGTCGAGCTTCTGAAGGTCACGCGCGGTCGGGCTTTTGTGCTCTTCACGTCGCATGCACAGATGCGCGAAGTCTATGAGCACGTGCGCCAGAAAGTTCGCTTTCCGCTGCTGCTCCAGGGGACGGCACCGCCCACGGCTTTGCTGGAGCGCTTCCGCCGAAGCCGCAACCCCGTTCTGTTTGCCACCAGCTCTTTCTGGCAGGGTGTCGACGTGCAGGGACAACAATTGAGCGCCGTGATTATTGACCGGCTGCCCTTCGCTGTGCCGACGGACCCAGTGGTGGCGGCGCGCATCCAGCGAATCAACGAGCACGGGGGCAATGCTTTCACCGAATATCAGATTCCAGAGGCCGTCATCGCCCTGAAACAGGGTTTTGGCCGGCTCATTCGCAGCGAAACGGATCACGGGGTGCTGGCCATCCTCGACCACCGGCTGATCCGCAAGCCTTACGGCCGCCTCTTTCTCGAGAGCCTGCCCGGCTACCGCCGCACGACGCGGATCGAAGACGTGCGGGAATTTATGCAACGATGGTGAAGCGCAGTTTATGGTTCGCTATTCCCAGCCTCCTGCCGCTGCTCCCTTCCCCGCATTCCCGCCATCTTCGAGCGTTCCGAAGCAGACCAGGAGTGGTCGGCAAAGAGCCAACCATGACAGGAAGGGAGGAATGACGGCGAGCTGAGGACCGCGGAACGTGATCTAAACCTTACCAGACAACGACTCATGTTCGAAGTTTCTGTCGATTATTCGTTTGCCGCTGGGCACGCCCTCAGAGGCTACAAGGGCAAGTGTGAAAACGTTCATGGGCACAACTACAGGGTGCGGGTGACACTGGCGGGGGAAAACCTGGATGCCAGTGGCTTACTGGTGGATTTTGCCGATCTTCGCGCCGCCATCCAGGACGTTGCCCAGCGGCTAGATCATCGCTATCTGAACGACCTGGCGCCGTTCGACTCCCTCAATCCATCGGCGGAGAATCTGGCTAAGTACTTCTTCGATGAGATTCAAGGCAGGATCGGAAACCGAGGTGTGCGGGTGGAGGAGGTTACAGTATGGGAGACGGAGCTGACCTCCGCTACCTACCGTCCAAACGCCCGCTGATGGGTTTGACGGCGACCTGCGAAAAGGCACTGGCCAAGGCAAAGGTCCACGGCGGGTGGCTCCTTGAGCCTCTACTCCCAGAGCCAGCCGCAAGCGCACTTGATTCGGTCCCAAGCGCGAATCTTGGTCAGCAGCCTGCCACATTGCGCGCAGGTGCGCTGCCATTTCGACGTGGGTATCTTATCAGCTTCCATGGCCATTACCGGATCGTCGCCTCTGCCGGTTGCCGAGGCGTCCCCCGATCCTTTACCAGCTCCAGTAGGCAAGTCCAGGATGCGCATCGATGTTATGTTGCTGCGAGCGGGTTCCGTCGCGGCACAGGTTAGGTGTCACCGCACCACCGACACGGTGCCAGCTTGTCCCTCTCGCGTACCCTTCCGCAGATCTCGCAGGCTTCGAGCAGCTCGGCCAGGACGTGTCGGGAGTGCCGGCGCCGCTGGTCCATAACCTCATGCTCTTGCCGAAGCTCGGCTAGTTCGTCAAGGCTCGGCATCATCGCGTGTTGCCCTCGCATTCATCGTGTAGCAATCCACAGTCCAAATACTTCGAAAAATCGACGCTTCTATGAAACATCCATTTAAATCTCTGCATATCAGCTGGTTACACAATTTGTTTCTTGACCCTCAGTAGCTGGCAATGGCCGCCCGGGCTCCCTTCCCGCTCCACTTTGGGGTAACAACACGCCTATGGTAGCAAACTGGGACCCGCATTCCCCCGGTTGGCATCGAGTTCACGGCGATGGGCGTATAGTCGCAGGTGGCTCAACTCATCCCAAGCTGGCTCTTTCGGCCGGCCATCGCTTGCCTAAAACCTGACTCGGGTCTGGAGCCGGGATCAGCGATCGGAGATGGCGCTTGTCAGTTGTGGTAGAATCACGAGTAGCGGCAGGCGAGTCCACAGCCTAGATGACGCGGCGCAGGGCGTGCGAGCTCCTGGGGAAGGCGGTGCCATGAAGGGCGGTAGCGCACACAGGACATGCTCATGGGGCGTGGTGCTAGGGGCGGCCATTTTTGCTTTCGCTGGATCGGGAGCGAAAGGCCGACCGAAGGACCAACGGAACGTTAAACTGAATGAGCAGACCCCGCCCCAAGTCACCGTTCGCCAGCCTTCGCTTCACCCTGCTCCGCTACGTGTGTCCGTGGACATGGTGGTGGTCAATGTGACGGTCACTGACCCGTACGACCGCATCGTGACCGGCCTCGATCAAAGCAACTTCGAAATCTTCGACGAGAAGGTACCGCAGAAGATTGTTTCCTTCTCGACGGAAGATGCTCCCATCTCGGTGGGTCTTATCTTCGACTCCAGTGGCTCGATGAGCGATAAGATTCAAAAGTCAAAGGAAGCAGCGCTGCAGTTCTTCAAAACATCCAATCCGCAGGATGAATTCTTGCTCATCAACTTCAACGAAAGCCCGAACCTTATCTCGGGTTTCACGTCGAAGTTTGAAAACCTACAAGAGCGGCTGCTGTTTGTGAAGTCGGGGGGCAAGACGGCGCTTCTCGACGCGATTTATTTGGGCATGGCGGAAATGAAGAAAGCGAGCACACACCGCAAGGCGCTGCTGGTGATCTCGGACGGCGGGGACAACCACAGCCGCTACACCGAGAACGACGTCAAGAAGGCGGTTAAGGAATCAGATGTTGAGATCTACGCGGTCGGCGTCTTTGAGCCGTTGTCCTCGCGTAACCGCACGCCCGAAGAGGCGGCCGGACCAGGTCTTCTTTCCGAGTTGGCTGAGATTTCCGGGGGCCGGCTCTTCAGCGTGGAGGATGCCAACGAGCTTCCGGACATCGCCGAGAAGATCTCCATCGAGCTGCGCAACCAGTACGTCATCGGCTACAAGCCATCGAACCTGGTTCGCGACGGGCGGTGGCGTCGCATCAAAGTGAAACTCGATCCGCCGCGTGGCCTACCGCCGCTGCAAGTCTACGCCCGCACCGGATACTATGCTCCGACCCAGTAGGAACCACTTTCCTCTTGCGACCCTCCTTGCCATTGTACTTGCCGGCGCTGGGGTTTTAGCTCAGGCGGTGGCACAGGCGCCGGCGAATCCGCCAGGAGGTTCCTCTGGGACAGCCTCCCCCAGTCGGGTCGGAGCACCCCAACCCAAGACGAGCAGCGCTTCGGGCTTGGGACAGCAGGGCGGCGAATACCGATTGCGTGTGAACGTCAACTTGGTGGTGTTGCACGCGACGGTTCTCGACAAGAAGGGGCGCATGGTGAATGACCTCACCCAGGACAACTTTCGCGTTTACGAGGACGGTGTGCCGCAGAAACTGGCTGTCTTCTCCCACGCGGATATCCCGGTCACCATGGGCATCGTGATCGACGACAGCGGCAGTATGCGGGAGAAACGCGCCGCGGTGAACGCCGCTGCCCTGACGCTGGTGCGCACGTCCAATCCTCAGGACCAGGTCTTCGTGGTGAACTTCAACGACGTCTATTATCTCGACACACCGGGCGACTTCGCCTCTAACATGGAGGATTTGAAAGCGGCCCTCTCCAAGATCGACTCGCGCGGGGGCACTGCGCTTTACGATGCCGTGTATGCTTCGCTCGACCACCTCAAGCTGGGAAACCGCGATAAGAAGGTGCTGGTGGTGATTACCGACGGCGAGGATAATGCCAGCCGCTACACCTTTGACGAACTGATCCAGCGGGCCCGCCAATCCAACGCAGTGATCTATTGTATCGGCCTGTTGGGGGAGGAGCAGCCAGGGGGGCTGTTCAAGATCGGACATGGGGCGCATCGCGGAGGAAAGGTTCTGGAGAAACTGGCCGAAGCCACGGGAGGCACCGCCTACTTCCCGAAGTCGCTCGACGAGGTGGATGCCATCTGCCAGCAGATTGCCCACGACATTCGCAATCAGTACACGCTGGCCTACTATCCCAGCAATACCAAGCGTGATGGCACGTTCCGCACCGTGCGCATCGAGGCCTTTGCCCCTGGCAGCCACAGCCGGCTGATTGTCCGCAGCCGGCCGGGTTATTTCGCTCCCAGACCCGAGCCCTCCGGGGTGGCCGCGAGCTGGTAGAGCGTGCGCCTCCGACTGCCCTATTGGTGTATTGCTTCTCCTCTTGAGCTTGCGAGGAACCCTGCCTTACAGAATAGTTTCGAGCCACGAATCGCCACTTGACGCCGCTGCTGCGGCGCGCAAGGGCGCATGGAGGGTGGCAACCACGGAGGCTTACTAGAGTGGACGGGTTATCGGGCTTCGCGTCAGGCGCCTTTGAGTTCTTCCGCGAGCTGGCACAGAACAACAACCAACAGTGGTTCAACCACAACCGGGAGCGTTATGACCATTACGTGGTCGGCAGTTTCCGCGCCTTGTTGCAAGAACTCGCGCTTTTCTTGCGGCAGCTCAACCCGCACTTTGAGACTTCCGGCAAGACCAATCGCAACTTCTCCCGCATCAACCGCGATATCCGGTTCAGCAAGGACAAGAGCCCTTACAAATCCAACTTCTACCTCTACGTCTTCGACTGCCAGCGCGAGCCGCAGGCCGACGGCCGCTTGTATGTTGGACTTAGCGCCGATTGTCTTACCGTTAGCTTCTCTGTGTACGCCTCCTGGAAAGCCGGAAGGAAGAGGGTGCTGGAGTCGATCTTCCGGCCGCGAGTGAAGGTCCATCCTGAGCTTTGGCAAAACCTCCTGGATCGCGTTGTCCGGCGCGGACACTACGAGACCTACTGGTACCGGCACGACGACGGCGGCTTGACGCAGCATCCTGGCCTGCCGCGCCGCCCGGAAGACCGGGAGACCTTGCAGGCCTGGGTGGTGCGCCGCGTGTTTCGACCTAATGCCTGCGGGCTTGGCCAACCGTCCTTCGCCCGGAGAGTCGTTCAGATCTAGAGCTACCTGTATCCGCTGTATGTCTTTACGTCCGTCGCCGCGCCCCCATGGCAAACTGAGTTGCGCAAGTCCCTCCGCGTTCCGGCGTGAAGGTCTGGCCCGCACGCGTGTTACAGCTTGCGTCGTTTTCGCAGTTATATCCAGGAGTCGGCGGCGCAGACGGATTTAGCCGTCGACGGTCAGACCTCGTCGCAACCCCAATTTCTGAAGCGGGCGAATACCTTCATGACGCTTAATCCTCCCGGCTTTAGTCTAGGCGCCACCTACCTGCCGGACGGGGTCCGCTCATCCCAGTGACTATGCGCTACGTCTGCGTTCACGGCCACTTTTATCAGCCACCGCGGGAGAACCCTTCGCTGGAAGACATCGAGCTGCAGGACTCTGCCTACCCTTATCACGACTGGAACGAGCGCATTACCTCCGAATGCTACGGACCTAACACGACCTCGCGGATCCTGGACGCGGACCAGCGCATCGTCCAGCTGGTCAACAATTATTCCCGGATCAGCTTCAACTTCGGGCCGACGCTGCTTGCGTGGCTTGAGACCAAGGCGCCCAAAGTCTACCAAGCGATTCAGGAGGCCGACCGCATTAGCCGGCAAACCTTCTCCGGCCACGGCTCGGCTCTGGCGCAGGCCTATAACCACATGATCTTGCCGCTGGCCAACCGCCGCGACAAAGTGACCCAGGTGAAGTGGGGCCTCCGCGATTTCGAGCACCGCTTCGGGCGCCGGCCGGAGGGAATGTGGTTGCCGGAGACAGCTGTCGATCTGGAAACGCTCCAGGTGCTAGCCGATCACCAGATTCGGTTCACCATCCTTGCTCCGCGGCAGGCCCGCCGCGTGCGCCGCTTCGGGGGCAGAACCTGGAAAGACGTTAGCGGCGAGAGGATCGACCCCAGCCGGGCCTATCTGGTGCGCCTGCCGCAGCGGCGCGCTATCGCTGTTTTCTTTTACGACGGACCGATTTCGCGCGCGGTCGCTTTCGAAGGTCTGCTGAATAACGGGGAGCGTTTCGCTGAGCGCCTGCTGGGTGGGTTTTCCGATGCACGCGACTGGCCCCAGCTCTCGCACATCGCCACCGACGGGGAGAGTTATGGCCATCATCACCGCCACGGCGAGATGGCGCTAACCTATGCGCTGCACTACATCGAATCGAGAAAGCTGGCCGAGCTTACCAATTACGGCCAGTTCCTGGAGCGCCATCCGCCTCGCCACCTAGTGGAGATCTTCGATAACAGCTCCTGGAGCTGCGTGCACGGCATCGAGCGCTGGCGCAGCCATTGCGGCTGCAATTCGGGCGGGCACCCGGAATGGAACCAGGAGTGGCGTGCCCCGTTGCGCGAGGCGCTCGACTGGCTGCGCGACGCGATGGCCCCCGCTTATGAGCAGCACGCTGCTGCTCTTCTGAAGGATCCTTGGGGAGCGCGCGACGAATATATCCGCGTCATTCTCGACCGCTCGCCCGCGAACGTGGATGCCTTTCTAGAAGAGTTCGCCACCCATCCCTTGGAGGAGAGCGAGAAGGTCCGTGCTCTCAAGCTCCTCGAGCTGCAGCGACACGCGCTCCTGATGTACACCAGTTGCGGCTGGTTCTTTGATGAGCTTTCCGGCCTCGAAACTGTTCAGGTCATCCAGTATGCCGGCCGTGCCCTCCGGCTCGCACAGGAGGTATTCGGCGATCACCTGGAGGCGGAGTTCCTTGAGCGGCTGAGCCGGGCCAAGAGCAACCTTCCCGAGCACCAGGACGGCCGGGCGATCTACGAGAAGTTCGTCCGACCAGCCATCGTCGACATGCCCAAGCTAGCGGCCCACTACGCCATCAGCTCGATTTTCGAATCGTATCCGGAGCACACCCGCATCTATTGCTACACGGCCGACCGCGAGGACTACTCGGTGAACGCCGAGGGTAAGATGCGCCTCGCTACGGGGCGCGCGCGCTTTACTTCCGAGATTACCCGCGAGTCCTCCACCCTGAGCTTCGCCGTACTTCACTTGGGTGATCACAACCTCAGCGGCGGAGTCCGGCATTTCGATAGCCCAGAGGAGTATCAGCTCATAGTTGGAAATCTCACCGATGCCTTCTCCAGAGCAGATACCGCGGAAGTGATCCGCCTGCTGGACGAGGGCTTCGGCCGAAAGATTTATTCGCTGCGATCGCTCTTTCGCGACGAGCAGCGCAAGATCGTCAACCTAGTGCTTCAGGAAACGCTGGCAGAGGCGGCCTCAGCCTACCGTGGCCTCTATGAGAACCACGCCCCGCTGATGAAGTTCCTCAACGCCCTCGGAATCCCACTGCCCAAGGCCTTTTTGGCGGCTGCCGAGCTGGCGCTCAACACGCAGTTGCGTCAGGCCTTCCAGCGCCCCGAGCTGGACCTGCAGGTGATACGCAGTCTGCTCAAAGAAGCCTCCGGCATGAACGTAAGCCTGGACGCCGCGACGCTGGAGTACACGCTGCGCCGGCGGCTCGAAGAGTGCGCCGCGGAGTTCGCTTCCGCTGCGGCGGAGTCAGCCGCTGCGGAGAAACTGAACAGCCTGCTCGATCTTGCAGCCTCGCTCCCTTTTGCGGTGAACCTCTGGGACGTGCAAAATATCTGTTTTGCTCCCCTTACCAAGGCTTATGAGCAGCTGCGACGCTCTGCCGAGGCAGGCGACGGAGAAGTGCAAGCGCGGCTCGGCACGTTGCGCGCTCTGGCGGATAAACTAAGTCTCCGCGTCCAGCCATAACACGGAGGGCAGTATTACGCATTCCGGCCGCAACCTACCACCTGCAGTTCAACCGTCAGTTGACCTTCGGCGACGCCCGCGCCGAGTTGGCATACCGCCGACTGGCATCCCCCTTCCCGAACCCTTGATGACAAGGTACTGCTCCCCGTGCTTGGGACTTTTTACTAATTCGCGGCGTCGATCACCTGTTTCCGGAACGGCGCGAGGAGCGCTTAGCCTTTGTGATGCGCTGGCAGCAGATGACGGGTCCTATCGTGGCTAAGGGCCTCGAAGATACCGTCCTATATGTCTCACGCCGCTGACCTTCCTGAACGAGGTAACGCGCACTCCAGGCCGCTGGGTAAACATCCTCACTGAAGAAGTCGTGGCTAAAGCCCCGAGATCCCGCGCGTTGCCCCTGCGTACCGTATTTGCCAGTTTCCCAGTCGTGCTGCTCGCCGGGGATGGGGCCGTTGCTGTTTAATCGCCGTGCCAAAGGTTTTGCTTGGTACGCCTTCGCGTGAGGTTCCTTTCGTCGTTCACGTCTCACACATAGATTTCAACTAATACGCCCCCCGGCGCTCAGAACTGACGTTTAATGATGATCTGACGCGTAGGAAGGGGTCGCGACCAATAGAAGGAGGCAGGCGAGGCCGAAGGCCGAATTGAGGACTGAGAAACGAGGAGTCGCGACGCAAAAATGAGGGAACGAAGCCACCAAGTGATTGAAAACACGAGATGGCGTATCTGGCAAACCGACCGATACGACGGCCCAAGAGCCAACACCTAGCCCAGGCAGGGTCTGCTGATCGTTCCGCTTGCAGTCCGTGCTACGGCAGGTTAACTTGATTAGCTGTCTGTCCCCGGATTGGGCGTTTGGGCGAGATGACCGACGCGCTGACGGTTGACAATGTAACGAAGCGATACGACACAGTGACGGCGGTCGACCACCTCTCATTCCGCGTGCCCCAGGGGTCCATTTTCGGGCTATTGGGCCCGAACGGCGCCGGCAAGACGACAACCCTGCGGATGATCATGCGCATCCTGGTGCCCGACGAAGGCTCCATTTTGATCATGGGACAACCGCTCACCGACCGCTCGCAGCATTTGGCCGGCTATCTGCCGGAGGAGCGTGGGCTCTATCCACGCATGACCGTGCGCAGCGTGCTGGTGTTTCTCGGGGCTCTGAAGGGGCTCTCTGAGGCTGAGGCTGAAAGGCGGGCGCGAGCCTGGCTGGAACGTTTCCAACTGGGTGAGTGGTCGGAAAAGAAGGTCATCGACCTTTCGAAGGGGATGCAGCAGAAGGTGCAGTTCATTGCCGCGGTACTCCACGAGCCGTCCCTACTGATACTCGATGAACCCTTTACTGGCCTGGACCCCGTGAACACTGTTGCGGTGAAGGATATTATGCTCGAGCTCCGCGCCCGCGGCACCACGGTGATCCTCTCCACCCATCGCATGGAGCAGGTGGAGATGATGTGCGACGCCATCTGCCTGATCAACGCAGGCAGGAGTGTGCTGCAGGGGGAGCTACGGGCCATCAAGCAAGCTTACGGGAAAAATACGCTGCGGATCGAATACTCAGGGGACGACGGCTTTCTCAACCAGTCTACCCTGATCCAGTCGGTGAACCGCTACGGCGGCATGGTCGAAGCGAGGCTGCGTCCTGGGGCTGATCCCCAGGAGATCCTGAAAGCAGCCGTCGGGAAAGGGGCGCGCATCACCCGCTTCGAGCTGGTTGAACCACCGCTGAACGATATCTTCATCGAGAAGGTTTCCGAGGGCAGCGGTCATGCAGCCGCGGATCGTAAAGGCCGACGGTTCGTCGGCCTTCCTGACTGAGCGGGTCACTGACGAGGAGTCACAGCGAGAAAGAAGGAGATGCGCAAGGTCTGGCTGGTGCTGAAGCGGGAGTACGGCACCCGGGTGCGCACCAAGGGCTTTGTGATCGGCACCCTGGCATTGCCGGTATTGGTGGTTGCCCTCTTGGCCTTTTCGGTTTTCATGGCGGAGAGGACGGCCAGCCAGCCTGTGAAGCTCGCTATCCTGGACGAAGCCGGTGGCTTGGCCCAGGCCGTCGCTGCTGGGTTGAACCAGAAACTGCCCAACGGCCAGCCCGCCTTCCGTATCGTGGATGTCCTCGAGGGACCAGTAGGTGCAGAAGCCGAGCAGGGCCTCTCTACCAAAGTGCAGCAGGGCGAGCTTGACGCGTACATTCTGCTGCCGCCCGATGCGGTTCAGTCCGGCAGGGCCGAATTTCGCGCCGGCACAGCGGGCGACTTCTCAATGCTGCATGATGTCACCGCCGCTGTGAACAGCGCGCTTATCGCCCGGCGCCTCCGCGATCGCGGCATTCACCTTGAGGACCTTCGCAATGTGGTCCGCGGTGCGGAGGTGAAACTGGTGAAAGTGTCCAAGGAGGGAGTGGCGGAGGAGAAGGGGCAAACTTTCGTTATTGCGATGGCCGTGCCCATGATCCTCTACACGACGTTGCTCATCTATGGTGTCATCACGATGCGGTCGGTACTGGAGGAGAAGACCACACGCACCGTCGAGGTGTTGGTGTCCTCCATAAGGCCGTCACAGCTTCTGGCCGGTAAGATTCTCGGCGTCGCGGCGGTGGGTTTTACCCAGTATCTGATATGGATGGGGTGCGCCGGACTGGTGGCCGGCTATGGCAGAGCCATGGCGGTCGTCGTTCGACCCGGTGTGTCTCTTCCTTCCCTGCATCTGCCTCTTAGTTTGCTGGTCTATACGGTGATCTTCTTCCTGGGGGGTTATTTCCTTTACTCCGCCCTCTATGCCGCCGTCGGTGCGGCGGTATCGAGCGAATCCGATGCCCAGCAAATGCAGTGGCCCGTCACCTTGCCGTTGGTGCTCTCCGTCGTAATGTTTGTTTACGTCCTTCGCGAGCCCAATACGACACCGGTGGTGATCCTCTCGGAGATCCCCTTTTTCGCTCCCATTCTCATGCTGGTTCGGATCGCGGCCCATAGACCCCCCTTCTGGCAGATTGGGCTCTCCATTGGCTTGCTGGCAGTGACCACCATGGGAGTAGTTCGTCTCGCCGCTCGCATCTACCGCGTGGGTCTGCTGATGTACGGCAAGCGACCATCGTTGGCCGAGGTCATCCGTTGGTTCCGCTACGCGTAGAGCGGGTGCTCGCAGAGGTGCTAGCGGAAGCGCGGTCCGTCACCCCAAAACCCTTGCCCCATGGTCGCCGAGGACTGCGACCAGCTTGCAGCCACGGGCGGAAGGCCTGCAACACCGATATAGAGATAGGCTGCTGGACTGTCTCGGAGGGAACAAAAGAGGCCAGAGGGGTGGTTTTAACCACTCCTCTGGCCGAGTCACCCCCTTCCTCGGGAGGGGGAGTATGAGCAACCGCTTGTCGAAGCGCCCTATCTTAGCTTGCGACGCAGGATGCCGCCGAGAGCTAGCAATCCCGAACCCAGGAGTGCCAGTGAGCCAGGCTCTGGAGTCGCGGCCGGCGTCACGTGGATAATCAGGTCGTTAAAGTCCCTGTCGGTATTGCCGAAGGGGAGGTCCTCGACGCCAATCCAGTAAGAGCTGTTGCCGCCATCAAAGATGGCGAAGTGTTGATCCCCCTTCCCCTCCGTGTTGTCTCCGGCCTGCGTGAACCATTCGCCCAGTGTGTGGTCGGGGCTATCTTTACCGATGAGGCAGAACCCGTACTGCGCGGTAGGTGTGAAAAACGCAGTATCCCCGGGCCCGCCACCGTTAAATAGGACTTGGCAGACGGGATTAGAGACGCTGGCATCATACCAGCCGAACTCATTGAACCCCGCGTTACCCGCGACCGTTAGTTCCACGGCTGCCTGGGTTCCGCCGCCGCTATGGTCAAAGTAAATGTCCGGATCGGCCTTGCCGCCTTGATCGGTGCTAGCCACGAACTTGGTACCCCAAAAGGGAATGGAGCCGGGCGCCGATGTCCCCAGTTGTGTGCAGTTGCCAAGGCCTGTCAGGCAGAATCCAAGGTTGTAATCGCTGCCGTCCCAGGAAGTATGGTCCCAGTAAGGCTTGCCGTTTTGATTGAGGTCGGACACTTGCCACGTCTGCCATGTGGCGTTGGTCGAGCCTGCAATAGTGTCACCCAGTGCTGCCGATGCCACGGCCAGCAACGTTGCTGCTGCAAGAATCGACAGTCTCCTCACGAACACCCCTCCGACGACTCCTCAGTGACTCGCCGCGGCCTTCTGAACTGCACGGCGGCGAGCGCAACTTCCGAATAGCAACTGAGGAGCCAGCTCGGGCTAGTACGCAGTCAGTATTAACTGCTCAATTTAATGGACTGATGGCGTTGCAACTATCCTGGATGGTTGCGAGAGGCGAGGGGGATCGAGCTGTGGTCGCGACTTCCACATCAGGTCAGGAGATTACCCACGAAGAGGAAGCAGCTTCCACTGCCAGTTGACGAGAGCGGGCGACCCAAGCCTCCGCTGGGAATGCGGCAACGTTGATTCCGCCCCCGATTTAGGATCAGGTGCGGCATTCGCCCTGCAAGCCTTTCCCGGGCGAAAGCGCCGACGCGGCGGGAGGTCTCCGCCATTGCTACATCAAATGATGCGAAGCTTGCGGCCCACGCTCTCGAAGATGTCCAGCGCACGCGCGAGCTCTTCTTCCGTGTGGGTGGCGGTAACAATGGTGCGGACGCGAGCCTTGCCAACGGGCACTGTCGGGTAGCCGATACTCTGGGCGAACACGCCCGCCTCAAAGAGCTGGCGCGAGAACTCGTGCGCCAGGGCTGCATCGCCGACGATGACGGGCGTGATGGGGGTTTCGCTCATGCCGGTGTTGAAGCCCAGCTTCTGCAGCCCCGCTTTGAAGAACCGAGTGTTTGACCACAGCTTCTCGATCAGTTCGGGTTCTTCCTCCAAAACCTCGAAGGCCGCCAGGCAGGAAGCGGCCACAGCAGGCGGATGCGAGGTGGAGAAGAGGAAGGGGCGGGCGCGGTGGTAAAGGAATTCGATGGCGTCGCGCGTGGAGCAGACGTAGCCGCCGAGGACGCCGATAGCCTTTGACAGCGTGCCGACTTGGATGTCAACCCGGCCGTGGAGGTTGAAATGGTCGACGGTGCCGCGGCCATGGCGGCCGAGCACGCCGGAGGCGTGGGCGTCGTCAATCATCATGATGCAGCCGTACTTTTCCGCCAGTTCGACCAGCTGCGGCAGGGGGGCAATGTCCCCGTCCATGGAAAAGACGCCGTCGGTGATGAGCAGCTTGCGGCCGCTGCGGTTCGCCACTTCCTTGAGAATCCGCTCGCAGGCGTCCACGTCCTTGTGGGGAAAGATCTTGATCTCGGCGCGCGACAAGCGGCAGCCGTCAATGATGGAGGCGTGGTTCAGCTCGTCGGAAATGATGACGTCCTCCCGGCCGAGGATCGCCTGGACGGTTCCGGCATTGGCCGTGAAGCCTGACTGGAATACCACCGACGCTTCGACCTGCTTGAACTGGGCGATCTTCTCCTCCAGTTGGAGGTGGATGGTCATGGTGCCGGCAATGGTGCGTACGGCGCCGGATCCCACGCCGTATTCCTCGACGGCGCGCGCCGCCCGCTCCTTGAGCTTGGGGTGTGTGGTCAGCCCGAGGTAGTTATTCGAGGAGAGGTTGATGACTTCGTGTCCGTCGAAGTCAGCCACCGGCAGCTGCTCGGTCTGCAGCACGCGCAGCTTCTGGTAGAGCTTCTGCTCGCGCAGCTTATCGAGTTCATCCGCAAGATACTTCAGTTGGGCTTTGGGCATGGTTCTCCTCAGAAGTGGGTGATGAAGCCTTCTCCTAAGCAGGACTGCCATTCGGGTAGAGCAGCACCTTGGAAGCGTTGCCGGAGAGCAGGAGTTCGACGCCGCGCTTGAAGTCGGTCAGCGGCAGGCGGTCGGTGATCAGCGGCGACAGATCCAGGGAGCCCGACTTCAGCAGCGCCTGCATCCTGTACCACGTCTCGAAGACGCGGCGGCCGTTGATGCCCTGCACCACCGCGCCTTTGAAGATAACATCATTGGCCAAGTCGAGCTCCACCGGCTTGGAAGGTATGCCGAGCAGGGAGAGGCGGCCACCGCGCCGCAGCATTTGGAATGCCTGCCGTACGCCCTGGGAGTTGCCGGACATTTCCAGCACCACGTCGGCTCCCACCTGATCAGTGAGGACTAACACTTCGGCCACCACGTCCGTCTTGCTGGGATCCAAAACCGCTGCCGCACCGACTCTTTCCGCCAGCTTCTGCCGGTAAGGATGTGGCTCGATCGCCAAAATCGGACCGGCACCGCAGGCCTTGGCCACGGCAATGGCCAGCAAACCGATGGGACCGCAGCCTACCACGGCCACGCTCATGCCGGCCACTTCACCCGCCAGCACGGCGTGCACGGCGTTTCCCAACGGGTCGAGGATGGCCGCGTAATCGACGGGAATCGCCGGATCGATCTTCCAAATGTTGGTTTCGGGGATTCGCACAAACTCGGCGAAGCATCCATCCGTGTCGATGCCGATGATCCGGACGTTCTGGCAAATGTGGCTCTGTCCGGTGCGGCACTGGTAGCAGCGCCCGCAAGCCACATGCATCTCCGCGGAAACGAAGGCGCCCGGCTGCACCGTGGTCACCTCGGCGCCCACCTGCTCAACCACGCCGCAGAACTCATGGCCAAACACCAGCGGCGGATGAACCCGCCGTGCGGACCAGCGGTCCCAGCGATAAATGTGTAAGTCTGTACCGCAAATGGACGCCGCCTGAACGCGCACCAGCACTTCCGTGGGACCGACCGACGGCACCGCCACCTGCAGGATGTCCGCCCCCGGCTGTGGCTGAGATTTGACAACGGCTTGCATGGTGACAGACATGGTGTGCGGGCAAAGCACGAGTATAGAGGGTCCGCGAAGGTGAGTAAAGGGCGGTGAGAACGCGGTACAGCCTACTCACATCGTATCCCCCCTGTGGGGTCTCTCTGATCGGAGGCGAAGAGAGATGCCGCGCCGGTTCGAATTGCAGAATAGCCGCCTTGCTTGGCCCGGCAACCTGTGATGAAATATAAATGCCATATAAGGTGAAGCGAAATGGCTAGTGCCACGACGATCTACATTACGCCCCGCCAGCGGCAGCGGCTCTTCGCCCGCGCCAAGAAGCGCAAGACCAGCTTCTCTGAGGAGTTGCGGTCTGCCGTCGAGCTGTATCTGGACCTCCCGCCCGAAGTCGATCAGGCGGCGTTTAGCGCCCTAGTGCGCAGGGCCAACGAGTCCATGAAGCGCAGCGTGGCGCGCCTGGACGAGGCGGTGGCCCGTCTCCAGAGCGCCACCGCCAACCTCGAAACTTGCGAGCGCAAACTCCATGAGCTTGAGCAAAGACATCTACGACGCGCTGAAGAACGTGATGACCATCGAAGCGCGCCTTGAACAAGTGACGCAATCGGTGGCGGCCATCTCCGAACGCCTAGAAGTCTTCTCCCGGCGCGTCACGGATCACTTGGGCGAGCAAGCGCAGCGCCTGGCGCGGCTGGAAGGCAAGTTCGAGCTGATTGAAACCACGCTGGGCTCCCGGCCGAAGCGGTTGCGTGGCGCTGGCGAATCGCACTCCTAAATAGCTTTCCAAGCCCGCCCGAACAGACAGCCACCTCCCGGCGATCGCGCGCCTGAAATTCCCTCCAAGCCCGGCGACCGGCGGATCACTTGTATGCCGGGATCCCCGTCACACGCTCGCCGATGATCAGGGTGTGGATGTTGTGCGTACCTTCGTAGGTATACACCGACTCGAGGTTGCACATGTGCCGGAAGATGGGATACTCGTCGGCGACGCCGTTCGCTCCCAGGATGTCGCGCGCGGCCCGCGCGATGTCCAGCGCCATCTTGACGTTGTTGCGCTTTAGCATGGAGACGTGAGCAAAGTCGGCCCGGCCGCGGTCCTTCAACCGGCCCACCTGCAGGGCGAGCAACTGCGCCTTGGTGATCTCCGTAATCATGTCGGCGAGCTTCTCCTGTACCATCTGGTGGGAAGCGATGGGCCGGTCGTCAAACTGTTTGCGCGCCTTGGCGTACTCGAGCGCCTCGTTGTAGCAGGCCATCGCCGCGCCGATTGCTCCCCAGCCGATCCCGTAGCGAGCCTGGGTGAGACAGCGCAGCGGGGCCTTCAGGCCCTGCGCGCCGGGGAGCATGGCACAGGCCGGGACGCGGACCTCCTGAAGCGCCAGGGTGCTGGTGACGGACGCCCGCAGGGACCACTTGCCCTTGATGTCCCGGGCGGTGAAGCCCGGCGTGCCGCGCTCCACCAGGAATCCTCGAATGCCATCGTCAGTGCGGCACCAGATGAGGGCCACGTCCGCGATGCTGCCAGATGTGATCCAGGCCTTCTCCCCGTTGATCACATAGTGCTGGCCGTCCTTCACCGCACGCGTCCGCATCCCCGCGGGATTGGAGCCGAAGTCGGGTTCCGTCAGCCCGAAGCACCCAATCGCTTTACCCTGCTGCAAGGCGGGCAGCCAGCGGTTCTTCTGTTCCTCGGAGCCGTACTCGAGGATCGGGTACATCACCAGCGCCCCCTGTACTGACACGAAGCTGCGCAGGCCACTGTCGCCGCGCTCGAGCTCCTGCATGATTAAGCCGTATTGGACATTGTTCAGCCCGGCGCAACCGTATCCGTGCAAGTTCGCCCCATAGAAGCCGAGCTCCGCCATGATGGGCACCAGGTGGCGGGGAAACTTGCCTTCGCGGTTCCATTCTTCGATATGGGGCAGCACCTCGCGGTCGACGAACTCGCGCACTGTCTGGCGGACCAGTTTCTCCTCGTCGCTGAAGAGCGAGTCGATCTCCATGTAATCGACGCCACGGAAAGCGAACATGCCGTCTCCCAATAAGGCAGCCCGACCATTCTAGTGGCCGCGTTTGACGCGGGTCAAGGCGATGAGCTTCATGGCACAGCCTGCTCACACTATGTCGGCCGCGAGCCCTGCTGCCATATCCCCTCTGCCGCGCAGGCTGTAAGACTTGTCAGCTTTGGCTTCAATCGTGGACACGGTAAACTTCTCAGACGGCTGCCGCCCAGGAAGACGAGCCATACGATAGAGACACTGCACTTCCTTCCACGGCCCGAGGTGGGCAAAACATGGTGGCGGGCAGTGTTGCGGACGAAGAATGGCCCCTACGCATTTTCAATAACATAGTGGGATTCGCCAGAGATTACCAAAAAGTGTGAGACAAATGAGACGTTCCGGGTCTTTATTTTCAACAACATAGTAGGATTCATCGCGGCCCAATTCTCTATCCAATCGTGTTTTCAATAACATAGTGGGATTCATTGTCAGCCACGGATTTTCTCACCGCATTTCGGCCATTTGAACGCCGTTTGACCGGTTGCCGGGCCGGCGGGATGGGAAGTGATACCTCAAACTTTTACCGTCCCAGTCTAGTATTACTTAGTAGTTAATAGCCTGTCAAACCCGCCGGCGCCCAGGCGCGGCCACCGCAATCGGCAATTGGCGGTCGGCCTTACCCCCGGAGTGCCTCGCGCTTTCAGGAACACCAGGGCGGGCATTGCCCCAGGACGAACGCGGCCCCCGCATCGATTAGCGGACCTGGGCGTCGAAAACGGCGGTCTCGATACGGCCGCTGCGTTTGATCTGGACGAAGATGCGGTAGTCGCCTGGACGCGGGAAGCCATAGGGGAAAGTCACTTCCGGGGGCAAGTGTTCGGGCGCCATGGACATGCTCATAGAAGCTACGGGGGAGGGCGTTGTACTCCCGGCAGTCACCCCAGGTGCGGCCAGGAGGCTGGACTGTGCGATTTCGACTGCTGCCATGGCCGCCGACCCCGCAGGGTGGACGTGGGCGAACACGCTCAAGTCGGAACGCACGAACTCAGCGTGCCCGGCCATTCCCATGTAGGGCTCGAGATCCTTCACCGGCTGGCCGCTGGCGTCCTCCACCTGAAAGCAGAACTCGAGCGGGACGTTAGCTTTCAAAGTACCTGGCGGCCGCTCCCACACCATACGTGCGCCGTCCGGCAGTAAAGACACGTTGGAAACCGAGGCGTCTGGGGCGAGTGGCGGGCCGGACCATGTGGCGTCGTCGCCTTCGAGCGGCTCCCCGGTTATGCGGGGAAGATCAACTTGGCCGACCAGGGTCTCAGGAAATCCGTTGGCACGCACGATGTCAGCCAGCACTTTGTAATGACCGGGCGGCATGCCGGGCAGGTCCTGGACAAAGGTGGTGGTGCTTGTCCCGTCCGCAGGCCCTTGGGCTGCCCTACCGCCTTCCGCGACTGAGGCCACCCTGGGATGCAGATGGGCGAAGCTGTCCAGTCCGGTCGTGCGGATGAGGAAGAGATGCATCAGGTGCCCGTGGTCGGGGATCAAAGGGCCGCTCCGCCAGCTTCGACTCCTATGTCCGGCGAAGTCCGGGCTGCCCGGTTCGCTGAGGCTCAGGCGCAGCCGTTGGCCTTTCAAGGCGACGTCGAGCCAGGGGTTGTGGTAGACGTTGGCCGCGTGGACCCGGGCTTCTGAGTCCCACCATTGATCGCCAAGATAAATGGCACCGGCTATGAGCAAGCAGGCGACGACGGCGGCGCGGCGTCCCTTGCGCAGCTCTTGGTACCCAGGCTCAGCTCCAGGTGCGAGCATCCCTTCGCGTGCGGCGGCACCGGCAATGGAGACGGCGCTGGCGGCAAGGGCAAGCATCAGGAGAAACAGGAGGAGGCCCAGGGAGCGCTGCATGCGGAGCGTTCGCTGGGCTACTGCGGGAACCGGCACCGCGAGTACGCCCTGACCGCGCGCGCCGTCCGCCTCGACGCGCACCTGCAGCGAGCCGAACTCCATCAGCCAAAGGCTTCCGGTGAAGAATTGTGGATCGGATGGGGAGCGCTGGGCGATGTCGGGCACCGGCGGGTACTGAGAACCAGGACCCGTCAGGCGCAGCGGTACAATTCGGATCGTGCGCACGTCGGGTGACTCGCTGCGAATTTGAATCTCGGCCACGCCGGGGATCACCAGCGGCGGCCGGATGGTAACAAACAGGCGGTAGGGGCCAGCGTCACCTTCGTAGTAGATGTCGGGGCTCCCGACATGAGGAAAGGCCGGCACCGCCGCCATCCAGATCAGCAAAAGGCTAAGTGGCCTGCGCATGGTTAGACTCGGGTAGCTGACAAGCGCTCCGCCCGGCGCGAAGCTCTGGCTACCGGTGGCCCATCACGGCCAGTCCTTGTGCCGGCTCCCGATCACCTCCGCACGCGACGCATCCAGTCACCCCAAATCAAGCCTGCATGGCTGCTAGCCATGGCGATGCCCACCGCTTCCACCAGACCTCCCCAGAAGGCGAGTCGCGTGGTCTCAAAGGGATAAAAGCCGAACCAGTAGGGAAAATTGGGATTAGCGAAATAAGGCAAATAGTGGGCACCGAAGAACCAGTTGCGCGCCGCCGGCGTCACCAGGAAGCTGGCGAAGGGATACTGCGCGGCAACCAGCGTCACGACGAAGAGCAAGCCAGCCACCGCCGCCTGTCTTCCCTTGCCCCAGCTGCTCAGACGGAGCCGCAAGAGATCCACGGCAATGCCCGGCACAATCAAGAGCACAGGAAATTCCATCGGGACGAAGTGCGTGACTTGGTGGTAGACGGGACCGAGCTTGGGTTCCGCCGGAAACAAAGGCAAAATCCAAAGCTGCCCGCATCTCCCGGCCATGTAAATTCCCGCGAGAATGGTGCAGGCCCAGCGCTGGCCCGATGCCCGCGCGACGCCGAGCAGGATAAGCGGGGCGCCGATCGCCAGGAGACGGTAGCAGCGGGCGCTGTGCTGGCTGAAGCGGCTGGTGTACTCCGCAACGACGATCGTGAAAAGTAGCAACAGCATGCCACCCATGTAGAGGAAGTGGCGCTGAAGCTTTTCGCGCAGGCCTCGGGCGGCGCGATTCATCGCTGCCAGGATCATGATCAACGCGCCCAGGTCAATCGCCAGGATTCCCGAGTCCAGCACCAGATGGGGAGGACTGAAGATCTTCACGTCCAGCCCGTAGGCGTTATGCCACCAGTTGTCAAACGGAGCGGACGTGATCATCGCCACAGCGCCCCAGGCACACAGGAACGCTCCCAGCGGACCGCGGAAGCGCCAGACGGTCACAGAAGCCTGGTACAAAGCCGAGTCAGGATGGAGGGTGGTTGAGACGATCAGATAGGAACAACTCAGCCCAGCCAAGACGCCGCAGAAGTAGATCGCCATGTGGGCGGGTGTCCAGAAGGTATCGCGGCCGATCGTCATGTGCCAGGAGATGTCCCAGAATCCGCCCACAAGCGCTGACGTTACAGCCAGGGTCACCGACCGGATGTACCAGGGCGTGGAGACGGCTTGCGCGGAGACCGCATTCTGGGGCGCCCTGGAGGAGAGGGTAAGGTTCGGGGCTGCCGGGAGGGCTGTGGCCATCAAGCACTCCTTTTCCCCCAACGCAGGATAGCATAACAAGAGCCAGGCGACACTGCCAGCGGGCCGCTCCAGACTGGCGCTGAATGGGCGGGCGGTACGAGGCCTGCGCGCCGAATTTCTTCAAGCCGCGGTTCAGGGCGGGGATGGCGGGCCTTGCACTCGGCGCCGCAACGCCCTGGCGCGACTGTGCTATTGTGAGACGCGCCACAGGTGCTCCGCCCGTGGTCGTCGCCGCGGGTCTGCCCGGGGAGTCGCGCTGGAGCCGGTCAGGTGACCAACACGCGCCGCTGGTGGATCGTCGCACTGCTGTTCATCGCCTCGCTCATCAACTACCTGGACCGCGCCACCATCTCCATGGCCCTGCCCATGATCTCGCACGAGCTCCACCTGGGCCCCGAGGCCAAGGGGGTGCTGCTCTCCGCGTTTTTCTGGTCCTACGCCGCGATGCAGATTCCCATCGGCTGGTGTGCGGACCGGTGCAATCTGAAGCGGCTTTACATGGGCGCCTTCGCGCTCTGGTCGGTGGCGCAGGGCCTGGCCGGCCTGGCGAACAGCCTGGCAGCGCTGCTGGTGTTTCGCATACTGCTGGGCGCAGGCGAGTCGATTTACCTTCCGGGCGGCACCACTATCGTGAGCCGGCTCTTTAAACCAGCGGAGCGAGGATTTCCCTCCGGCGTCTTCGACTTTGGCACGCGCACCGGTCTGGTGCTGGAAGGCCTGCTCGTCCCATGGCTTCTGGTTCACTATGGCTGGCGGGTGACCTTCGTGGTGCTCGGTTTCTCGGCATTGCTCTGGTTGGTGCCCTGGCACTGCGTGTTTCCGCCTTCGGCAGCGCAACCGTCGCTCGTGGGCCCTGCCGGGTTCGATGCCGCCAGAGCTCCTTCCGAGCTCGAAGCCCGGCGTTTTTCCGGGGCGTTGCTTAACCGCGACTTGGCGGGCATTTGTCTGGGCTTTTTCTGCTTCGACTACTATTGGTACCTGCTGGTGACGTGGCTGCCCGACTATCTGCAGACGGTGCGGCACCTGACGGTGCTCGAGGCGGGCCTCTACACAGCGCTGCCGTTCCTGGTGTTCGGAGTCAGTGAGCCGGTGGGAGGACTAGTTGCCGATCGCTTGATCGGGCGCGGCTGGGATGAGACTCGCACGCGCAAGGGGATCGTGACCGTCGCGTTCCTCACCGGCCTGCTGCTCGTGCCCGCCGTGCATGTCAGCAGCTCGGCGTCGGCTATCGCCTTGATCTACGGAGCGTCCCTGGTGGGTCTGTCGACTGGCAACCTGCTGGTGATTTTACAGTGCTGCGCGCCCGCCACGGACGTCGGCCTCTGGACCGGGTTCGAGAATTTTGCCGGCAATATCGGCGGGATTGTAGCTCCCCTGCTGACGGGCTTCCTGATCGCGCGCACCGGATCCTACTCCGCCGGCTTCATGCTGGCACCGGCCCTTCTGCTGCTCGGCCTGATCGCTTATTGGTGGGTGGTTGGACCGCTAAAGCCTCTCGGGGCGCCAGCGGGAGCGGCCTCAGAGTTGCGCCCCGCCTCAATGCCACCAGGAACGGGACGTTGAAAGCGGCGAGCGGTGAGCCCGCCAAACCTGAATCAGCCATTCCGATAGCCCCGGACTCGGTCTTCTTCGGTCCATCCGTAGCGGCCAATCAGAGGCACGAACTGGCAGGGATCCAGCACTTCGACGGTTGTGTCGACGCCATGTTTGGTCAGCACTTCGAGGTCCTGCCGCTGTAGATCGCCCACCGGGATCACCAAGCGGCCCCCGTCGGCCAGTTGGTCGAGCAGAGGCTGCGGGACGCTTGGCGCGGCGGCCGTCACGACGATAGCCTGGTAGGGTGCGGCGGGCGGATACCCCTCGGTGCCATCGCCCTCCACCACCTGGACGCTGTCATAGCCCAGCGCCGAGAGTACTTCGCGGGCGCGGGCGGCGAGGCGCGGATTGCGTTCGATGCTCCAAACCTGCGCTCCCAGGGTGGCTAGTACCGCTGCTTGGTAGCCAGCTCCTGTGCCCACTTCCAGCACCTTGTCCCCGGGCTTGACGGCGGCCGCTTCGGTCATGACCGCCACCATATATGGCTGGGAGATGGTTTCCGACAACCCGATCGGCACCGGCCGGTCCTCGTAGGCCATGAAGCGAAAGGGCGCCGGCACAAATTCGTGGCGCGGTACACGGAGCATGGCCTCCAGAACGCGTTCGTCACGGATGCCGCGGCGGCGAAGCTGCTCCTCCACCATGGCGCGGCGCTCGGCTTCGAAAGGGTCAGGCATGGTGAGTTTGAAGCGATTGAGCCCATTGAGTCATTGACCCATTGAGTCAACCGATGCTGTGGCGATTATAATGGACTACGTACCAGTCTTCGATCGAGGCGATGTAACGGCGATCGCCCATCGCCGTGCGCCGCAGGTCGAGCTCGCCCCTCTTCCAAGGTTGCCGGGTACCTGGGGCGGCTTGAATCCGGTTCTACCCTATGCTGCTAGGCAAATACTCGCGCCAGATGCTTTTCCAGCCTGTCGGGGCTGAAGGACAGCAGAAGCTGCTGGCGTCCAAGACGGTCATCGTCGGTTGCGGCGCCCTGGGGACGGCACAGGCCAACGCCCTGGTTCGCGCCGGCGTCGGCGTGCTCCGCATCATAGATCGCGACTACGTCGAGGAGAGTAACCTGCAACGCCAGGCGCTGTTCGACGAGGGGGATGCGGCCCAGCGCCTGCCCAAGGCTGTCGCCGCGGAACGCAAGCTCCGGGCCATCAACTCGGACGTGCGGGTGGAAGGCGTCGTGGCCGACCTCGAAAGCCGCAATGCGGAGGACTTGCTGCGCGGCTTCGACCTTATTCTGGACGGCACCGACAATTTCGAGACTCGCTACCTGATGAATGATGCCGCCGTGAAGCTCGGGATCCCCTGGATCTACGGCGCGGTGGTGGGCAGCTACGGCTCGACCATGACCATTCTCCCGGGCAAGACCGCCTGCCTGCGCTGTGTGTTTCCCGATCCTCCGCAGGGCCCGCATGAATCCTGCGACACCGCGGGCGTGATCGGGCCGGCGGTCGCCTGGGTGGCAGCCATCCAGACGGCGGAGGCCATGAAGCTCCTGCTCGGCCGTACGAATGAGCTGCACCAGTCCCTTCAATCATTCGACGTCTGGACAAATAGGCTAGAGCGCATCCACCCTCGCCTTAATCCGGACTGCCCGGCCTGTGGCCAGCACGACTTGGCCTTTCTCCGACAGGCCGTTTCCCACTATGCGCGGTTGTGCGGGCGCGATGCGGTACAGGTCCGTCCTCCTCATCCCGTAAAGCTCGACCTCGAGCAGCTCCGGAGGCGGCTGGAACGCCTAGGATCAGTGCGGGGGAACGACTTCCTCCTGAACTGTGCCCTTGATCCCTATGAGCTGACGATCTTTTCGGACGGCCGCGCCATTGTGAAGGGTACGGGGGATCCTGCCGTGGCGCGCGGAGTCTACGCGAAGTATGTAGGTTCGTGATGCACGAGCCGGCGGCGGTCCCCTTTCCCTTCGGTGCATAGCCGAGCAAGGTAAGGTAACTGCCCGCTGCCCTGCTGAGATCCAGGCCACGGCGAGGTAGAATCGCCGGGTGTCCCCCTCCGGCGCAGGGGTGAAGCATGCAACTTTTTATCACAAGGCGATGGTTCATTACGGCGTTCGCGCTCACGCTCGCTCTCTGCTTCAGCGGAAGTGCGCTCTCCCAAGAGAGCGAACTAGGCAGCTTGCAGGCTGCTCGCCACGCCAAGCTTCAGGCCGCGATGTCCGAGATTGGTGAGCACCTGAATGGAGTTCTGGGTTATTTCCTCAAAGACCTGACGACCGGAGAGACCTTCGAGAGGAATGCCGACCTGATTTTCCCGACCGCGAGCTCCATCAAGCTGACGGTGCTGCTCGAACTGATGCGCCAGGCGCAAGAGGGCAACGTGTCCCTCGACGAAAAGCATACGGTCCGGCGCAGCGAGACGGTGGCAGGCGATCCCATCCTCTATATGCTGGGTGACGGCACGGTCACCATGACCCTGAAGGACATCGCCACTCTCATGGTAGTTCTCAGTGATAACTCGGCCACGAACATCCTCATCGATCGTCTGGGGATGGACAACATTAACCGCACCCTCCAGCAACTCGGCCTTACCCATACCCTCCTCCGGCGACACATGATGGACCTGAACGCCGCCCGCCAGGGGAACGAGAATGTCTCCACGCCGCGCGAGCTAGCGACACTGCTCGAGAAGATTCACGTCGGCCAGCTCCTGGACGCGGCGCGCACCAAGGAATACTTTGCCCTGCTAGCCTTACCGAAGGACAGCCTTTTTAATAAGGCCCTGCCTGACACAGTGAAGATCGAGGACAAGCCAGGAGCGCTCGAGGCCGTCCGCTGCGACGCCGGGATCATCGAACTGCCCGGACATCCAGTAGCCATGAGCGTGATGACCACCTACCTGGCCAGCGAGGATGAAGGCGAGGCCGCGGTGAAGAAGATTGCCCGCCTGGCCTTTGATTATTTCGATCGCACGGTCCGATCGAGTCCCTACGGACGGATCATTTCCGAGAAATAGACACCGAGGCATCGAGCCACCAGCCTCTTGAGCTATCTGGGAGTCTGCCATCCCTCGTCTCTCGCGTCCCCTTGCTGCTACTCTATCCCGCGGCCTAACGATTAAGCACTAGCCAGTGCTTTTAAAGGAGTGGCGAGCTGCCTCGAGGTCGTCGAAGATTTCGAATACCGTGCTGAGGCGAGTAATCTGCAGCAGGTCCCGGACGCGCCGCGTCAGGTGCACCAGCTTGAGCTGAGCCCCTTGCTTTCGCGCCGTGACGTAAGCGGAAATGAGGGTTGATAGGCCGCCGCTATCGATGTAATCCACCCCAGCGAGGTCCAGCAAGATCCAGGGGTAATGGGCGGCGACGGCTTCAGTGACTTTTTTGCGCACGGACTCCGTTTCTGGCCCTAGGGTGATGCGGCCGCGCAGATCGAGAACCAGCACTCCTTCGTTGAGCTTCTCGAGGATATGAATAGGCATGGCGGCCGGCCGCCTGTGGACCGAACGGATTCGCCGACGCAGGCTTGCGGCGCTTGGCACCGGGAGCAGGTCCCCGCCGCCTCCCGTCGCTAACGCGGTTTCGATCAAGCCCTCACCACTCGGAAAGGGGGAACGGCGCGGCTGGTTCGGCTGCAGCTTTTCCCGGCCAGCCCGCCCAACGGCATCAGCCTCCAGAGAGGCTAGCGGCTGGCCCGCTGCTGAGCGGGTTGTTGCGCCTTCTGACGCTGATCCCGCAGCACGGCCTTGCGGCTCAGCCGAATCTTGTTCCCCTCGATGGAGATCACTTTCACCAGGATCTGGTCGCCTTCCTTGAGTTCGCGCCGGATGTCGTGGATGCGATGCTCGGCCACCTCGCTGATGTGCAGGAGGCCGTCGGTACCGGGGAAGATTTCGACAAAGGCGCCAAAGTCGGCCAGGCGGACCACTTTGCCCAAGTAGGTTTTGCCGATCTCCGCCTCAGCCATCAGGTCCTTGATCATCTGCAGGGCCTTGTTCGCGGCCGCTTCGTCGGTGGCGGCGATGTTGACGCGGCCGCTGTCCTCAACATCGATCTTGACCCCCGTCTGGTCAATAATCCCCCGGATCACTTTGCCGCCCGGGCCGATCAGCTCGCCAATCTTCTCGCGATTGATTTGCAGCGTATACATGCGCGGCGCGTAGGGGGAGATCTGAGCTCGCGGCTCGGCCAGCACCTCGAGCATCGTACCCAGGACGTGCAGGCGTCCGGCCTTGGCCTGTTCGAGGGCCTCCGCCATGATCTGGGGTGTAATGCCCGTAATCTTGGTGTCCATCTGCAGGGCAGTGATGCCGTCGCGCGTACCTGCTACCTTGAAATCCATGTCACCGTAATGATCTTCGGCGCCGGCAATGTCGGTGAGAATAGCATACTGCTCGCCCTCCTTGACCAGGCCCATGGCGATGCCGGCCACCGGCGCCTTGATGGGAACGCCGGCATCCATCAGCGCTAAGCAGCCGCCGCACACCGTCGCCATGGAGGATGATCCGTTGGATTCGAGGATGTCCGATACCACCCGGATGGTGTAGGGGAAGGATTCCTCCTCGGGCACTACGGCGAGCAGGGCCCGCTCGGCCAGGTTGCCGTGGCCAATCTCGCGCCGGCCCGGCCCGCGAAGGAAGCCCACTTCGCCCACGCTGAACGGCGGAAAATTGTAATGGAGCATGAAGCGCTTGAACGATTCGCCTTCCAGCACGTCCAGCCGCTGCATATCCTCGGCGGTGCCCAAGGTGGCTGTCACCAGGGCCTGCGTTTCACCCCGGGTGAAGAGTGCTGAGCCGTGCGTGCGCGGCAGGAAGCCCACCTCACAGGAAATGTTGCGCACCTGGTCAAAGGCACGCCCGTCTGGGCGCCGGCGATGGATCAGCACACCCTCGCGGAACAGGCGTTCTTCCAACGCGTCGAAAGCCTGGGCCGCTGCCCGCCGCTTCGCCTCATCCTCTGGGGGATAGCTTTCGACCAGCGACTGCTTAAGCTCGCTTACTTTTCGCTGGCTGACCAGCTTCGAATATTTCGAAGTGTCCATGGCGTCCAGGAGCGCTTGCCGGACCTTCTGTTCAACCTCGCGGGCCAGGGCTGCGTCGCGCGCCGGAGGCGTGAATTCGCGCTTCTTCACGCCCAGCTTGGCAAATAGCTCTTGCTCGACCTCGATAATCTTACGGATCTCGCCATGAGCGTACACGAGCGCGTCCACGATGGTGGCCTCGGAAACTTCACGTGCCGCCGCCTCGACCATGACAATGGCTTCGGCACTGCCTGCGACCACTAGGTTCAGCAGGCTGTTCTTAAGCTCCGCATATGTGGGATTAGTCACCAGCCGGCCGTTTACCAGTCCAACCCGCACGGCGGCAATCGGCGTCGGAAAGGGAATGTCTGAAAGGTAGAGCGCGGCTGCGCCTGCCACAACGGCGATGACGTCGGGATTATACTCGGCATCCGCCGAGAGCACCATGGCGATAACCTGTGTTTCATCGCGGAAGCCTTCGGGAAACATCGGCCGCACCGGCCGGTCAATCTGCCGGCTGGTTAAAATCTCTTTCTCCGTGGGCCTTCCTTCGCGCTTGAAGAACCCGCCCGGGATTTTCCCGGCAGCGTAAGTGTATTCGCGATAATCGACCGTCAGGGGAAAGAAGTCGATGCCCTCGCGAGGCTCCGCTGTGCAGGCGGTGGCCAAAACCACAGTGTCGCCATAACGAACGTAGGCTGAGCCGTTGGCTTGCTTCGCCAGCTTGCCGCATTCAATGGTTAGGGTGCTGCCACCCAAGGGAATACTTACCTGTTGCATGTCTCTTTTCCTCCGTGGGGAACGACGGCCGCAACCCTGCCAGGCCGAGTCAGGCCCCTCGGGTTATCAGCTCCAGCCAGTTTTCTAACTCGGCCGATTACGATACGGCCGAAACCGGCCTCAGCGTCCTGGGCCGCAGGTTCCGCCATCATGGTTTCCGTTTGACAGTGGGAAGGCAGGTGGAATGAAGGAGGAACCGCATGCTCCGCCCGCACCCCGAACGGAGCATCTGGGTGCCCCGCGGCCAGAACCACTATCTTCCGCGTTGGGCCCCTTCAACCGATGCGTACGCTCCGAATCACCAGGTTCGTCAGCCACAACGGACTTACTTGCGGATGCCTAATCGCTCGATCACCTGCTTGTAGCGTTCCGGATTCCGCCTCTTCAAGTATTCCAGCAAGCGCCGCCGTTTGCCGACGAGCACGAGCAAGCCGCGGCGCGACGCATGATCCTTGCGATGCACCTGAAAGTGCTCATTCAGGTAGGAGATCCGTTCGCTCAAGACAGCAATCTGGACCTCGGGGGAGCCCGTGTCGCGCGGGTGCACGCGATAGCGTTCGATAAGCTTAGATTTGGCCTCCCGGGTCAGTGGCATCCGCTGATCTCCTCAATTCTCACAACTTTTGCCTCTTTTGTCGTTGATAATATACCATGTTTTGCCAGGGATGCCAAATTCAGATTTTCGCTCGACCGGAGGAGGGCACGTGATTACACATTACGCGGTTCGCCAGGTCCCTCCTGATGTGACGGTGGTTAGCCTCCAGGGGTCGCTCACCCGCGGCCGCAATCTTGGGCGGGTCGAGCGCCATCTCCAGAAACTGGTGGCAGACGGCTCCCGAAAGCTCGTGCTTGACTTCAGCGGCTTGAACTCCATCGACAGCGCGGGCCTCGGGCTGCTGCTGGTGTGCACGGGCACCATGGAGCAGGCCGGGGGACAGTTCGCCGTGGCCGGCGCCGCAGGGAAAACAAAGCAGATTCTGGAGATGGCGCGCCTCCAGCGCGTCGTCTCCGTGTACCCCGATCTGACAACGGCCTTGGCCGCCCTCGACGATCGCGGCCACCGTGCAAGCGAAGAGTGATGCCTCCCACCCTGATTTGAACTACACGGGCACGGCCGCGCCCTGGAGCAGCCTCTAGCTGTTGGAATCTCGGGCTGCGTTTGTGCTTCAGCGGTAATCGGTTACCTGCATGGACTTACGTTGTTCGCTGGCATGGGTTCTACTCCTGGTTTCGCCCTTCCCGGCCCAGACGCCCGAACAGCAACCAACCCTCCAGCGCCGTCCCCCTGTCGCGCCTGGCCCGGAGACGGTCAGCCTGCCCGTCACGGCGTTCACCAAGCTGGGCCGCAAGCACTTCCGCCTCCTGTCCAACCTCACGGCAGCCGACGTCCGGGTGCTGGAGGATAACCGCGAGCAGCCAGTGACGTCCTTCGCGCGGGACACCCGCAGCCCGATCACCGTGGGTCTGCTTATCGACACCAGCGGTTTTCGAGACGAGATGGACGCAGCCGACGCCGCGGCAGTAGGGCGGTTCTTTCACAGTTTGCTTCGCCCAGAAGACGCTGGCTTTGTGGCCACCTTTGGGGGCGAGCACCAGCTTATCGCCGACTTCAGCACGGACAGCCGATCCCTTGAAGGGGCTACAGCGAAGGCTCTGGCGGTCGAGCCCTTTGGCTTCTCCGCCCTGTACGACGCCATCGACTGGGCGTGCCGCCAGAAACTGATGGCGCGCCCAGGAAGGCGTGTGCTGATTCTGATCACCGACGCGCGGGACGATTTCAGCGGCGTCACCTTTCAGCAGGTGGTCGAAGAAGCGCAGCGGGCCGGCGTGGTCGTTTATTTCATCGTCCCTGTCACCGCGCATTCGGGCTCCGGCATCGCCCAAGGCATGTCTGCCGATACTGGCGGCACGGTGTTCTTTCTGTCCCACAAGGGCGATTTCGCCCGCGCCTTCGAGGAAATTGAAGGGCTTCTGACGCGTCAATACATCCTCACCTATGCGCCCCTCGACCCTAAGCACGACGGCAAGTTCCACACAGTGAAAATCGAGTGTCGGAGGCCCGGCGTGCGGCTGCTGAGTCCGGGCGGATACTATGCACCCAGGGAGTAGCCAACGGGTTCTGGTGCTTGCCGCCGGCGCGCCGAGGTACTCCATCATTTCGGAATGAGCGCGGTCTTTCTCTCCGTCGGCGTGGTGTCCGCGTGGTTAAACCAGCGGGATGCCCCTTTCGTCCACCGGGTTGCGGATGACGTATTCCAGCTCTTGCCGGAACGCGCGGCACAAGATATCCAGCGCGCGGCGCAACGGCAGGTCCGCCGCGCCCTCCACCAGAGGTTCCGAAGGCGTGGTTGCGCCTGCCCCGCCAAAGAGGCTTGAGGCCGAAGTCCACGTAAGCCTCAACGTTGGATCCTTCACTGGCCGCCGATCGAAGTGCAAGCGTCCACGGTCGATTTCCACAGTCCACTCCAGTCCCCAGTCCTGCAAGCTCCACACGGTGCCGATCTGGAGGTGCCGGATGTGCTGCCGCACCTCGCGCCTTCTCCCCGCCAGCACCAAAGCGCGCTGGATAAGCCGTCGCGTCGCCCGTTTCGAAAGCGGAGGTGACACGGGGCGGTCATTCGCTGGAGAGGTCTGCATCGGTCACGAGTTTCAGGCGAAGCGAAGAATCGACCGTGGCCTCGCCCACGGAACAGATGGGTTGCGCCGCCGTTGCCCGATCACAATCGTCCGCCTCAGGACTCTCTTGCCCCCCGGTTGGCTTCGATCCGGGCCTGCCTGACCGCTGCTTCGATTAAGTCCCGCGACGGCACCAGTTCGTCCACCAGCCCCAGCGTCAGCGCCTGCGTGGCGGGAATACGCTCTCCCGTGAGCAGGATTTGGATGGTCGCGGCGCGGCCCACGCGCTCTAGCAGGCGCTGCGTGCCTCCCCATCCGGTCACGACGCCCAGAGCCGCGCCGGGATGGCCGAAAGAGGACGCGTACGTGGCCACGCGAACGCGGCAGGCGAGCGCCAAGTCAAGGCCACCGCCCAGGCAAAAGCCGCGGATCGCCGCCACCACAGGGACCGGGAAGTGTTCAATCTTTTCCAGCAGGGCCTGCCCCTGGCGCGCAAACTCCAGGGCTGCCAGCCCGCGCAGCTTGCCGAGTTCGGCGATATCAGCACCTGTAGCGAACGAATTCTCGTTCGCGGCGATGACTACACCATCGAAGGCAGTTTCTTGACGAATCGCTTCCAAGACGTTCAGGAGCTCATCGAGTGTGGCCCGGCTCAACCGGGGAAAGCGCGGAGAGGGCGGGAAGGAGAGGATAGCCACCGAATCCTTGTGCGTAAGGTCCAATGTTTCGCCGACTCGGGCCGTGCAGCAGTGCCGCTGGCGGCGTTCATGGACTAGCGCTATAGCCTTTTCGCTTCACATGCTGCCGGATGAATTCGACGATTTCCTGAGTCGAGGCCCCGGGCTGGAACACCTCGGCGACCCCCGCCTGTTTGAGGCCGGGAATGTCCTCATCCGGAATGATGCCGCCGACAACTACTAGCGTGTCCTCCATTCCTTGCTGGCGGAGCAGCTGGCAAATGCGGGGCAGAATCGTGTTGTGCGCGCCGGACAGAATGGAGATGCCGACCACGTCGACATCCTCCTGCACGGCGGCGGCGGCAATCTGTTCGGGAGTTTGCCGCAGCCCCGTGTAGATCACTTCCATGCCCGCGTCGCGCAGAGCGCGAGCGACGATCTTGGCGCCACGATCATGTCCGTCCAGGCCCGGCTTGGCGACGAGAACTCGGATTCTGCGGTTAGTAGCAGATGGGACCCGGGGCTCAGGGCTCGGGATTCGGGACTCTTCAACAGGGTTGCTCATGGGGTCTTGAGGCCAGCTCGAGTATTCAGGATATGCTTAGGAAGCCAGACTTCAGACCGCCTCAGCCGTGCCGCGCTTCTCGCGCGAAGGCGATGTTGTGGCGAACAGCGTTTTCCCATCGATGCTGTCTCACTGAAACGCAGGCTCGTCGTATGTGCCGAACACCCGCCGCAGCACGTCACACATCTCGCCCAACGTGGCATAGGCGCGGACGCACTCGAGGATATAGGGCATCAGATTGGCGCTGGTGGAAGCAGCGCTGGCCAGGGCTTCGAGAGTCGATTGGACGCGCCGTGCGTCGCGCTTCTTCTTCAGCTCAGCCAGCTTCGGCGTTTGGTGGCGGGCAGCAGCCTCATCGATGACCAAGATATCGATGGGCCGCTTCTCTTCCATCACGAAGTCGTTGACGCCGACGATGATCTTTTCCTTGCGCTCGAGCTGGCGCTGGTAGTGGTAGGCTGCTTCGTGAATTTCTCGCTGGGGAAAGTTCTTCTCGATGGCCGCCACCATGCCACCCAGCGCGTCGATCCGGTCGAAGTACTCGTAGCACGCGCGCTCGGTTTCGAGCGTCAGCTTCTCGACGAAATAGGAGCCGCCGAGCGGGTCGACCGTATTCACCACGCCGCTCTCATGCGCAATCACCTGCTGCGTCCGTAGAGCCAGCGTGGCGGCAGATTCGGTGGGCAGCGCCCAAGCCTCATCGAGCGAGTTGGTGTGCAGCGACTGCGTCCCGCCAAGCACCGCGGCCAGCGCCTGGATCGTGGTGCGTACCACGTTGTTGTAGGGCTGCTGCGCCGTCAGCGAGCACCCGGCGGTCTGGGTGTGGAAGCGGCACAGCCAGGAGCGCGGGTTGGTGGCTCCGAAACGCTCGCGCATCACGCGTGCCCACACCTTGCGGGCCGCACGGAACTTGGCCACCTCCTCGAACAGGTCATTGTGGGCGTTGAAGAAGAAACTGAGGCGGGGAGCGAAATCGTCCACCTTTAGGCCGGCGCGGATCACCCATTCGACGTACTCAATGCCGTCGCGGAGCGTGAAGGCCAGCTCCTGCACGGCCGTGGATCCCGCCTCGCGGATGTGGTAGCCGCTGATCGAAATAGGGTTCCAGCGCGGCAGCTCCCGGCTGCCGTAGACGATGGTATCCACCACCAGGCGCATCGAGGGACGCGGCGGGAAGATGTACTCCTTTTGGGCGATGTATTCCTTCAGAATGTCATTTTGCGTCGTCCCCGAGAGCTTTCGGCGATCCGCCCCACTCTTTTCCGCCGCCACGATGTACATGGCCCAGATCACGGCCGCGGGGGAGTTGATGGTCATCGAGGTACTGACCTCTTCGAGGGGCAGCCCGGCGAGCAGCGTCTCCATGTCCGCCAGCGACGAGACGGCGACGCCGCATTTGCCGACTTCCCCTTCGGCCAGCGGGTGGTCACTGTCGTAGCCCATCAGGGTGGGTAGGTCGAAAGCAATGGAGAGGCCCGTCTGGCCCTGCTCGAGCAAGTAATGGAGACGGCGATTGGTGTCTTCCGGCGTCCCGAAGCCGCTGAACTGCCGCATCGTCCACAACTTGCCGCGATACATGGTGGCGTGGATGCCGCGGGTGAACGGATACTGGCCGGGATCGCCCAGGTCCCGGTCGTAGTCAAATCCAGGCAGGTCGGCAGGGGTGTAAACGCGCTCGACGGGGACGTCCGAAAGCGTGGTGAAGCGGCGCTCGGGTTTTTGGGTACTTGTTTCAGGGGGTAGCCCTGTCTTAGTTACGTCACCCATTACGCGCCCAGTATAAGCGATAGAGCGGTGAGTGGGAAGCCGACTCAACCGGGACACGGCCGCGTGCGGACGCGCTTACTCGGATCCGGCCCAGCGCCTGCGAGCGCCTCTGCGGCGTTAGAGATGCGAGGCCGCGTCATAATTCACTCCCAGACCGGAACCCTTGCTTCTCCCCTCTGGGTGGCATACGCTAAGTAGCGAAGCACACAGAGGGCGGGTCCGGCATCCCCAAAGTTTGCGTGCTTCATTCATCAACCATCCAGCGAGTTTATATCTCGCTTTTCACAGGGCCTGTAGCTCAGTTGGGAGAGCACCTGGTTTGCAACCAGGGGGTCAGGGGTTCGAATCCCCTCAGGTCCACCAGGCTGTCCACCCTGCTTCGGACTCCGATTCCGCCAGCCCATTCGGCTTGACCAGTCAGCCCCTGGCTTAGCGGCTCGTTGAGGTAAAAAGCGCAGGCGAGGGGTGCACACTGATTGGCCCGGTCCTGTGTTTTCAATCACATATCCGGTTCGTTTCGTCAATTGATCTTCTGTTTCCTCGAATTGATATCCGGGTTGTAGCCCCACCTGCGTCCTGGGCCGCAATCGTTGACAAACCTGACAAGCGATACGAGAGTGGCGGCGCAGACAGAGCGGGGTACCGCACAGAATATGGACGCAAATTTAAGCTGTTTGAGGTCTGCTAATCGTGGCTCTGTGCGGGAAGCCCGTTTCGCGCCAAGCCACAAAGGCCAGGTGCCTCCCGTCTGGCTAAGGCACAGCCCAGGTGCCGACCTCCGCCAGTTGAGGACAGAGAGACTCAGGCCGGAGAGCCAGCGGCGAGCGGGTTCGAACGTTGAATCGGTTCCAGCGTGAGGGCAGGAGCTTTTCGAGGCAATTGGGTAGCGGTGCCGCCCGCCTGCGGTTGCTCCCTTTACACAGCGAGGACTCACGTCGGCCCCGCACCCTCGTTTTGCCACAGGGGACAGTCGAGCCGGGCAAAAGGCCGGCGTGCCCTTGCGACGGATCGTTTTACGGGGCTTTCCAATCGAGGGCGTAAATATCTTCGAAGCCTAAATCGCGCATCACCAGGGGTCCGTTATCGGGTGTCAGCCCCAGCCACGAGCTGCCCATACCGCCGACGATCGGAAGATTCTTCAAGCTGGCTACCTCTTCGATGCGCTGATCTCTCACCGATAGGCGGCGGATCGCTAACGGCGGCCAGCTCGCTCCACTGCTGGGTAAGCCAATCGAACAGGAGAAGTGCGCTCAGATCACGCAGCTGACCGAGCACATGGCGGCCGTTCGGCGACCATCCCCCACGACGACCCTCTTCTCCGAGTCTGGAAGTTTCGTCAGCCGGCCGGTCTTCAGGTGGCAGAGATAGGCGCCCATCGCTTCGGGAGGGCCCACGTTGTGAAAAGGGGATAACTGAAGATGATCGCGCTTCCATCCGGGGACCAGTATTCGGCCGCAATATTGTACGGCATATCGGCCTCCAGCTGCACGGGCCCGCCTTGCGCCGCAATCAGGTAAGGCTGCCAGGGTTTGCCAGGCAGCATGCTGCCTCCCCTGGGGCCACTCGTCTCGCGGCGGCCTGTCCGGGCCTGGCGCTGGGGGAGCAGGAGGCTACCCCGGTCTCTCTCCCCATGGAGAGGAGACGGCGGTGTAAAGCAATGGGTGACGGGAGTCACTGCCACCCGGTTGCGTAAATCTATTTAAGTCTGCTGGCTGCAACGGCCGTCTCGACAGCGGAGACCCTACTTGGATCGACGTTCAAGTGCTCAAAGCCGGACCCGGTTTATTCTCTAGAAGTCGGGGATGCGCCAAACCATCATTTTTATGTCCTCACAGTGTCCTGCGCGCCGACGCAGAGCCTTCGGATTGCTGGCGTGGAGCTGAAGGACGATGCTGTCACTGGATCAGGCGAGGTGTCAGGGGATCAAGATCGCGCGGGGGCTGTACACGTGGACACGATGGCCAACAACGATAAAGTATTCGCTCGCTCGATCAGCACGGGAAGGATCCAAAACGGTCGAGAGACACAAGGTGGCATCTGGACTTTTTTTGGGGTACTGGAAAGTTTAAGAACCTCAGGGAAAAGGGCACATATCAATGCAAGTCTGACGAAGCGGGGGTTGCAGAATGCACCTCAAGCGGGTCCTACTCGTTAACTTCGAACCACGACGGACTCTTATGCGGGGGAAACGCAAAGAGGGATACCGCCCGTTGGAAGCAGCACATCAAGGAGGCCAGCGGTGAAACCCGGTCCCGACACCGGACCTGATCGGCGTCACGGACCGCCACTATCTCGACCACACGGGCTTGGTGCAGCAACGCTCCCTGGTTGACCTGATAGGCTATGCGGCGCTGAACCAGGGTGCCGACCAATTGAACAGTTACCATGGCTTCGTTCCCGGAGCCCGGATTTCAAGACCTTGCCCAGCCCCGACAAGTTGAAGGAATCTCCCATCGACCACCCGGACCGCTACAGTGATGAGCAGCTTTATGCTCCGGCGCTCTACCTTTACTCGCTACAGCCGCCGCCGAATCCGAACAAGTCTGACGCCCTGGCAGCGCGCGCCCAGAAGGTCTTCGAGCGTGAGGGCTGCGCCGTGTGCCACGCGCCTCCGCTCTAAACCAACAATAAGCTGACGCTGGCCGAGGGGTTCACGCCGCTGCCCGGTGCCGAAAAGAAATATGACATCCTGTCCGTTTCAGTCGGCACCGATCCCAACCTGGCGCTTAAGACCCGGCGTGGCACCGGGTATTACAAAATTCCGTCACTCAAAGGCGTGTGGTACCGCAGCATGTTCGGGCCCAGCGGCTGGTGCGCCACGCTCGAAGACTGGTTCGATCCGGCGCAATTACGCGAGGACTATGTTCCCACCGGATTCAGGCCGTACGGCCGGAAGACGTATGCGGTGCAAGGGCATCCCTTCGGGCTTGGCTTGAACGCCGAAGAGAAGAAGGCTCTCATCGCCTTTCTCAAGACGTTATGAGGCGGGTCAACTGGGAAGACCGGGCGAACGCCGGCTGATCTTCAGCCCGGCCGTTCAGCAGCGCGGGCGAAATATAGAAACATAGATGGCGCCGATAACCGCCATGATCGCCCCCCACCAGATGGGCGCGTGAAGCTCAGCCAGCACAGTAGCCGGCGGGTGGGACAGCTCGTGAATTCCCGTGACCAGGATCATGATTCCGTAAGTCAAGAGCGTCAGGCCGATGAAGAACCAAACGGGAATCATGTGGCCTTTAGAGGAGTCACCCGCCGCCGCGTTGCGGTCTCCGCCTCCGCCCGCCTTGTTCCCTGGTTGGTCTTCCATTGAACCCGCCTCCCGCTGTGTCCTACCCCTTACCAGAAGATATACTGCAGAACGAGAAAGGCTGCGGCAGCCACGCCTGCCCAGAAGATGGGGCGCTGCACAAGAGGTAGATTGCCCTCGCTGGGCAGCTGGGTGGCACCGTAAACCAAGCCGGCCAGTTCGGCTTCCGGCTTGGGTTTGGTGAGCAGGCTGACAATCACCGTGACCAGCACGCAGATGATTCCCGACCACAGCGCACGCCACATATCCACCGCCAGCGGCTTGGCCAGGGGCGAAAGTGCCACTAGCGACACCTTGCTGGGATCGAGCTCCACCAGCGTAAACATGGCCACCGACGAGAGGGTGCCCGCCAACAGTCCCCAGAACCCGCCGGCGGCCGTCGCGCGCTTCCAAAGCATGCCAAGCAGGACGGTGCCAAACAAGGGCGCGATGAAGAAGCTGAAGAGAGCCTGGACGTAGTCCATCAGGCTGCCAAAGTGGGTGACGATGTAGGCAGCCGCAATGCTGACCAGCAGCCCGATGATGGTGCACCACCGCCCCATGGCCACGTAGTGGGGGTCGGGTGCCGTCTTGCGGATAAAGGGTCGGTAAATGTCATAGGTCCAGACCGTCGCGAAGGCGCTCACGTTGCCCGCCATGCCGGACATAAAACCAGCGATGAGCGCCGTAATGCCCAGCCCGAGCAGTCCGGGACCACAGTAGCGCGCCAGCATGAGTGGCAGCACTTCATCAAAACTGTGCTGGCCCGGCTGCAGGGAGCTGGCGGGTGCCAGGTGAAACGGCAGTACGGCGCGCCCCAGCAGTCCGGGCAAGATGACGATGAAGGGCACGGCCATCTTAAAGAAAGAACCGATGATGGGGGCGAGTTTGGCGGCGCGAACGTCCTTGGCGGCAATGACGCGCTGCACCACCAAGAAGTCGGTGGTCCAGTAACCCATCGAGAGCACCGCACCCAGCCCGAAGACGATTCCTACCCACTGCACACCCATGGGGTTGTCGGCAAAATGAGCCATGGGCCGCCACATGTGGGTGAAGTCCTGGCCGGGAAAGTTCTGGTGAATGCGGGCCACCATGCCGCTCCAGCCGCCCGTTTCGATCAGGCCGAGGATGGGGATGAGCAGCGCGCCGAACCAGATCAGGAAGAACTGCACCACTTCGTTAAAGATGGCGGAGAAGAGCCCGCCCAAGGCCACATAAATGCCCACGGTCAACGACGACATCCAGATGCTGAAGTTCAGATTCCAACCTAGCATCACCTTCATAATCAGGGCCATGGAGAACATATTGACGCCTGACATCAGGATGGTCATCACGGCGAAGGAAATGGCGCTGAGGCCGCTGGCGGCACGGCCATAGCGCATCTCGAGATAACCGGGGACGGAGTGCGTCTTGGAGATGTAGTAGAAAGGCATCATGACGATGCCGAGAAAGATCATGGCTGGGATGGCTCCCACCCAGTACCAGTGTGCTGCCAGGATGCCGTATTGGTACGCATTCCCGGCCCAACCCAAAAGCTCGAGCGTGCCGAGATTGGCGGAAACAAAACTGAGGCCGGCCACCCAAGCGGTCATCTCGCGCCCTGCCAGGAAGAAGTCCTCCCCGCTTTTGGTATACTTCTTCAAGTAAAAGCCGATGCCCAGCACCATCGCGAAGTAAATCACGATGATGGCGAAGTCCACGGGGTGCAGCGCCATAATCCGGGTCGCCTGGTCGGCGGGCGATGGCAGGAAGGCGGCAACGATTATGGACGACGGGATTCTGGGAAGTCCTAAACTTCTGAGAAGGAAGGCGGCGGCCGCCGGTGCGTAGGTCATCGGATGTCCTCCGAAGGATCCCTCGCTGCCAGAGCAAGCGCCTAACCTAATGAAATCAGGCAGAGGTGTCAAGGATATATCGGGCTATATCGGGCCAAACCCCCGAGATAGCCTCCCAAGCGTGTGCCGCTAGCACGCGGCGGCGTGCTCGAGCCTCGCCCCTTGAAGGCCCGGGAGGACACTTCTAAACAGGCCAAAGAGTTGTTCGCAACGTCCGTCTCGTTTACAACGTGAACAGGGTAAAACTGCCGGGACGCCGCGTCCGCCAAAAGCATTTTGACGAAACGAACCGGATATGTGTTTGAAAAGAAAGGATCGGTGTTTTGCTCGATGCGCGCCGTGCGCAGTTCGTGCAAGTCGGACCAGCCCGGGCGGGGAGTTGGCACAGTCGGCGGACTAGCATTGAGGAGTACACGCGCCGCGGGCGCGCCCGCCGCCGGCGGCGGTCTCCGCCAGCGCAGGACGACCCGATGCTAAAATGTCGCCAGCTGGCTAATACCGCCGCCGGCGCTTCTCAGGCACTGGGACGAATCAAGTTGCTGCACTCGCTCCATATCCAGAATTACGCCGTCATCGAAACCCTAGCCCTCGAGTTCCGCCCGGGGCTGAATCTGCTGTCGGGCGAGACAGGCTCGGGCAAGTCGATCCTGGTGGACGCGCTCGGCCTGGCTTTGGGCGGACGTGCGTCCCCGGACGTGGTGCGCGCCGGCTCCGACAAGGCCGTGGTGACGGCAGTGTTCCGCTGGGAGCCTGGGGGCGCAGCACCCCCATCGCGACGTGGATCAGAGCCTGCCGCGCGCGACGAGCCGCCGCCTTGGCGCAACTGGCTGGAGGAGCACGGCCTCGCAGCCGACGACGATTCCGAAATCATCTTGCGCCGCGAAGTGCAAGCTGGTGGTAAGACGCGCCTTTTGGTTAACGACCAGCCGGTGACCCTGGCAGCCGCGAAATCGTTGGCCCAGGGCCTCGTCGAGTTGCACGGTCAGAACGAGCACGTGGCCCTGTTCGCGCGCGAAGCGCAGCTTGCCCTCTTGGATCGCTTTGCTGGGTCGGCGCCCGCGCTGGCGCGGGTCGGCGAGCTCTTCGTCCGTTGCCGCGACCTGGAACGCGAGATGGCTGAGCTTAATCAGAACGAGCAGGAGCGGCTGCGTGCTATCGACCTGCTCCAGTTCCAAGTGCAGGAACTCGACGGCGCCCACCCCGAGCCAGGCGAAGACGCGAGACTCGAGGCAGAACGGCAGGTCCTTGCTAACCTGGAAAGAATTCGAGCCGCAGCCGCCAGCGCCTACCACCGCCTCTATGAGGACGAAGATGCGGCTTGTGCCACGCTGGCGGCGGTCCGCCGGTCCCTCGAGGAATTGCGCCGTTACGACAACCGGATCGAGCCCTACATTGAGCCTCTCGCCGCCGCCAGGGCCAGCTTGGAAGACCTAGCCAGCTTTCTCCGAGACTACCTCGGCCGGTTGGAGGCCCGTCCCGGCCGGCTGGAGCAAATCGAGGACCGGCTGGCCCTGATTGAGCGTCTTAAACGTAAATACGGAAAGACAATTGAGGAGATGATGGCCTACCGCGAACGCGCTCGTCAGCAGTTAGGTGCCCTCGAACATGCCGACGAGCGCCGCGGCGCGTTGCAGCAGGCGCTGGCCTCCGCCTGTGCGGAGTACCGCGAGGCCGCGGAGGCCTTGTCTCGCCAGCGCCGAGCCGCGGCGCGCCAGCTCGAAAAGCTTGTGCGGGCAGAGCTGGCGCACCTCGGCATGGAAAAAACGCGATTCGAGATCCACCTCTCACGGAAGAGCACAGGCCAGGAACCGTCTGGGCATGAGTCTTGCCATCGCTCCTCCTTACCCGGCGGTCCCCAAGGGATAGACGAAATCGAACTGCTGATCGCCCCCAATCCGGGCGAGGAGATGAGGCCGCTCGAACGAATCGCCTCTGGCGGCGAGCTTTCGCGCTTTGCGCTGGCACTGAAGACCGCGGTGGGCGTGTACGCCGGCGCGCGAGGCCAGGCTGGAATGGCGCAGACTTTCATTTTCGACGAAGTCGATGCGGGAATCGGCGGTCGCGTGGCGGAGGCCGTGGGCTTGCGCCTGAAACGCCTGGCCCGGCAGGCGCAGGTGCTCTGCGTCACACACCTGCCGCAGATTGCCTGCTTCGCCGACCATCACCTCTACGTCGAGAAGTTCGAACGGGGCGGGCGCACTGTGACCACCGTGACACCCCTGATAGCCAAGCGCGAGCGGGTGGAAGAGCTGGCTCGCATGCTTTCCGGGTCGCAGGTTACCGAGGCGGTCCGCAAGCATGCTCTGGTCATGCTGGAGCACGCCGCCGCCTGCGATTGAGTTGTCGATTTTGGGCGCGGTGGATCATCTAATCAAACGAAAGGCATGCGTCGAGAGAGGAGGAAGACTCGGTGACCGAAGGGAGGGTAGGCCTCGTTCGTCTATTCACGCTGAGCATGGTCTTCTTGCCGGTGGCCGCGCAGGCGAAGGACAAAAATAAGCAGAAGGCACCTGAAGTTCCCGGTTCCTACCTGGTGAGGGAGGTTGGCCATGAACTGCGCATGCTTCCCTTCTACACCGTGTTCGACAACCTCGAATACAAAGTCGAGGGCTACACGGTGATTCTCTCCGGGCAGGTCACCCAGCCGGTGCTGAAGTCGGACGCGGAGAATGTGGTGAAGCGCATCGAAGGGGTCGAGCGAGTGGTCAACAACATCCAGGTGCTTCCTCTGTCGCCGAATGACGACCGCTTGCGCCGCGCCCTCTATCGGGCCATCTATGGGCAGTCGACGCTGAATCGCTACGCTCTTCAGGCTATCCCGCCTATTCACATCATCGTCGACAACGGCCACGTGACGCTGGTCGGCGTGGTGGCCAACGAGATGGATAAGAACATCGCCGGCATCCAGGCCAACGGCGTGCCCGGCGTCTTTTCCGTTACTAACAATTTGCGGGTGGAAGGGGTAGAAGGGAAGGAAAAGGCGGTAAGCTGACTTCGCACCCGCATGACCAAGGGGGAAACGTCACCTTCAGCCGAAGCACCTTCAACGCCTACGTGCCTGTGTGCTTGATGATGCCTTTCAGGCGGACCGGAGCCGATCGCGATGTTAAGGAGCACTCGGGCACGGTCTAAGAGCCACACGAGTTTATGCTGGAGAAGACGCTTGCTCCTCTTGCGAAACGTCGGCGTACGGCCTCAAAAGATGAACTTTAGGGCCAGTTGAATTTCACGCGTTGTCAGGCTGGCCTGGATGTGGTTGAAGACGTCCGCCGAGTTATCGTAATGGAGGTTCTTCTTCTGCAGGTCCCAGTTGGGGTGGTTGAGCAGATCAAAGAACTCGGCGCGAAATTCCAGTCTCTTCGTTTCGGTGAGCGAAAAATCCTTGTGCAGTCCGAAGTCGAGGTTGTTAAAACCTGGGCCTAGGATGGTGTTGCGCCCGGCATTTCCCGACCGTCCATTCGGTGGATTCGGGTTGAAGGCAGCAACGTTGAACCACTGTGCCGGCGTCCGGGACCCGCTATTGGGGTTCTGTCCGGGCACGGCGTCAGGCCGCAGCGATTCAGCGTTGCCGTCGTTGCAGTTGCAGGTATCGTTGCCGTCAAAGGCCGTGAACCAGTAGCCCGATTGAACCGACCAGATGGCGCTGACTTGCCATCCGCCGAGCAGCGCCCCTGCGAGCGGGTTCACGCGGGAGGTGTGGCCGAACGGCAGATCATAGATTCCGCTGAAGACGAAGCGGTGGCGCACGTCAAAGTCTGAATTGCCGTACTCCCAGTTCAAATGCTGCGGTTCGCGGAACGTGTCGCCGGCGTGCTGGCTACCCAGATTGGCGTCCGAGGCGTTGTCGAGTGCGTGTCCCCAGGTGTAGGAAGCGAGAAAGCTCAGGCCGTGCGCATAGCGCCGTTCAAGCTTAGCGAGGAAGGCGTTGTATTTAGAGAAGCCGCCGTTGCTGGTCATCTGCGAGCCGTCAGACAGGAAGGGGAACTGTTGCCTCGCCTGGATGCTGGTGGAGCCGTCACCTGGGACTGCCTGGTCAAAATAGATAAGGGTGTAGAGGTTGTGACCGGCAGAGCCGCTGTAGTCAAAGGAGGCAACGGTGTTTTGGGCGATTTCTCTTTCCAGCGCAAGGTTCCACTGCTGGACGCGTGGCGTGTGCATCTGCGCGGGGATCGCCGCAATTTGAAACTGCACGCTCGGGTCTCGGGTAAAATCGAGGCTGTATCCCTGGGAGAAGACGTTCGGCCGCCCGGTCGCTGGGTTTACCGGGAACCAGATCACGTTAAAGGGCGGATTGTAGCCAGGACTGGGGAAGCTCCAAGGGCCGATTTCCTGAAATTCGTAATAGACGCCGTAGCCACCCCGGACGACGGTGCGGGGATCCTTCGAGTACGCAAAGCCTATCCGCGGGCCCCAGTTGTTCTTATCGGTCCGAACGAGGCCTGGAGTGCCGTTGCGGTCCACTGGGATACCGGCCATGGCCACCGGCAGCGGTCCGGTGAACGCCTTAGGATAGACCATCGTGCCACGGTCTACATCGAAGGTGGCCTGGTGATTGTGCCGCTCATCGTAGGGTGTGTAGTACTCATAACGCACGCCGAGGTTGAGGGTGAGTCGGTCCGTAGCGCGAAAGTTGTCTTGAAAATAAGCCGCGAAATTTATCTGACGGTAGATGATGTCGTTTACGGTGGAGAATTGTACCGCGCTGGGAGCGCCGGTAAGAAACTGGGCGAAACCGACAGTAGTCGGACGATGGTTGTTGTCATCAGCGTTGGCGTCCTGGAACTTGAAGTCGCCGCGCGGTGCCTGCGATTCGTAGTGAGTGGTGCGTGTGGGCCGCAGCTCGCCACCGATGTGGAGACTGTGGCGCCCCTTGATCCAGGTTACGCTGTCAAGGTAGTCGCGCACGATGCCGTAGTCCTGGTAGAAACCGGTGCGGTTGCCTATGTTCCGGATTCCGGGGTTACCGTGAAATTCAAAGAGGCCAGTGGGCATGCCCGGAACGTTGGGAATGCCGTGTAAGCCCAGCTGGGCGTAGAGGTCTTGGTTCGGAGCATTAGCGCGCCGGTAGGGATGGTCGCGATCGAAGCCGAAATGAGCCTCGTTGATGAGATTGGCGCGGAAAATGTGTGTCCAGGCGAGTGCCAGCACCTGGCCGTGGGTGAAGACGTTCGTGCCGGGTGCTAGCAGATCGGACCAAGTCAGGTTGTGCTGCACCTGAAAGTCGTAGGTGTAGCGGCCAAACATGGTATCACGCTCGGAGAAGCGGTGGTCCAAGCGCACGCCGAAGCGATCCTCGTCAAAGGCATTGCGGACGGTCTTCGAGTAGAGCAGCGTGCCCGGCGTGTTCGGTTCCGGGTAGAGTGCGGCCAGTGCCCGGGCGAAAGGGTCAAGCAAGCCCGCAGGCAGCACGTTGTTCACGTAAGGCGAGCCCAGGGTGAAGGTACAAGCCGGTGAGCTGCCGCAGGGGTTGGTGGTCGATCCGGGAAGGAATTCGGAGAAATCGCCGCGGCGCATTTGGTCGTCCGGCACGGCGACGGTGACCGGCCCGGGCGGCAATAAGTCGCGGATTCCCTCGTAGTCGGCGAAGAAGAACGTCTTGTCGCGGCCGTCGTATCGAAGCAGCCTGACGGGTCCGCCGACGACGCCGCCAAACTGGTTGCGTATCCGTACTCCCCTGGCAATGCCCAGTTCGTTGTTCTGCCAGGAATTGGCATTCAAAGCGGAATTGCGCAGGTAATCGTAAGCGGTCCCGTGAAGCTGGTTGGTGCCGCTCTTAGTCACGACGTTGATTACACCGCCGACCGTCCGGCCGTACTGAGCGTCAAACGTGCTGCTCTGAATCTTGAACTCCTGAATGGCATCGAGGTTAGGCGAAGCGGTGAGATTGACATTGGTCACCATTTCGGCGGTATTGGTGCTGTTGTCGACGCCGTCGATCAGGAAAGCGTTGTCGAACGACCGCGTGCCGCTGAGGCTGACGCCGCCGGCGGAGTTGTGGTCAATTCCCGAGTCGCGTGAGTGGGCGCTGGAAGGGATCGCGCCAGGCACCAAGGCAGCAAGCCCCTGGAAGTTGCGCCCTATCAAGGGCAGGTTCTGTATCGGGCGGCTGCCGATCACTTGTCCGACTGTCGCACTCTGCACTTCGAGAGCAGGCGGTTCACCGCTCACCACTACGGTCTGCTGCATCGATCCGGCGCGCAAGGTGAAATCCAAGCGCACGTGCTGGTCAACATCCAGGTTAACGTTCCCAAAGACCTGAGAGGCCATTCCCGGCGCATCGGCCTGCACCCGATAGGCTCCGACACGCAACGGGCCGAGGACGTAATCGCCGCTGCCGTCGGACACGGTCTCGACGGTGGCGCCGGTCGCCTTGAGGGTTGCGGTGATCCTGGCCTGCGGTAGAACGCCGCCGGTTGAATCCCGCACCGTGCCGAAAACCGACGCGGTGTCCCTTTGAGCGAGGGCCGTGGACGCAGGAACCGCTGCCAAGGCCACCAGTAACCCGGTCGCTGCTAAACGGATGTTCCCGCCGCGACTACCTGTGTCTCCGGGAAGGGGTTGGTCACCAAATCCTTCGGTTGGATACATCATCGGAACCTCCACTGATCCGGGTGGATTCGCCGGGGGGTATCGTAACGATTCGACATTTTGCCACTGCATGGGCGAAAGTCAAGTGAATTGTGCGTTCAGCGTGCGTGAAGAGACGCTCCCCTCCATCTGGGGCTTCGGAGCTTAAAATTGCTTCTTTTGTTGGGGCAAGGACCAAGCCGTCTCTGGCAACCTCGCGGGCAGCAAGCCGTCCCCCGACGCAGGAGAAAGTAGGACAGAGGATCGAATCGATTCTATAATTTAAAGGGATCTACATGGCAACCATTCAGGAAATTGCCCGGCAACTCCGAGTGTCTGTCTCTACCGTGTCGGCGGTGGTGAACCGGCGAGGCTATGTGAGCCCGACTATGCGCGCCAGAGTGGAACAGGCCCTCGAAGAGGCGCAATATCGCCCCAACGACATGGCACGGGGCTTGCGCCTCGGCCGCAGCCGCACTGTGGCGCTGATCGTGCCCGACCTCACCAATTCCTTTTATGCCCGCCTGATGCGCGGCGCGGAGGACTATCTGGCTTCGCTCGGCTACCGACTACTGCTTGCTGACTCGCGCGAAGAGTGGAACCGCCAACGGGAGTACCTCGTTTCCTTCGCCAACGGGAGGACGGACGGCATTCTGCTGGTGCCTTGCCGCTCGACCGACGAGCAGTTAGCAACCATTCCACAACTGATCGGCAAGACGCCCTTAGTTTACGTTGATCGAAGTCCGCTGGGCCCGGCCGTTGATTCCGTGGTGGCTGACAACGTCCACGCCGGATACGCGGCAACGAGCCATTTGCTGGAGTTGGGGCATCGGCGCATCGGTATCGTAAGTGAGCCACTCGATTTATTGAACGGTGCAGACCGCCTCGCGGGGTACAAAAAAGCTTTGCGGGCCCGACGCGTAGCCCTGGACCGCAGCCTGATTCGCGTCGGGGCCAACACGGAGGACTCGGGCTACTGGCAGGGTCTGGAGTTGTTCAAGCTGGCCAATCCCCCGACCGCCGTCGTGGTCTGCAATAACCTAATGACGCTGGGCCTGCTCAGCGCGCTGCGTGATGCCCGGCTGGAATGTCCGAGGGATGTCTCCGTGGTCGGCTTTGACGATTTCGAGTGGTGCCCTTATCTCTCACCACCTCTCTCGATGGTCCGCGTGCCTGCTGCCGAGCTGGGCGCGTTGGCGGCAAAGGCCCTCCTCAAGCGCCTCAATGGTGCGGGCAAAGAAGCGCGGGAAACGATCCGGCTACCAACTCAGTTGGTTCTCCGAGAGTCCACGGCCACACCCGCGTGGAAATCGCTCGCAGGCGGCAAGACTCAGCATCGAAGGTCACGTGAATAGACTTTTGTTTCCGGCAGAGGTGTGAGCAAGGCGCTCCGAAAAGGACAGGCTCATGCAATTCGCCAAACTGTATTGCGTCAGGCAGGAGCCGCACGGAGCCTTGGAGGAGGCGCGGAATTCAGTCAGCTCGCCTTGCATCCCGGGCATTCGACCCAGAACGAGTTGCCCTTATAACCCAGCTCCTTCAGCCCCAGGCGGGACGTATAGAATCCTCGGACGGTTTGAGAGGTAAGGTAGGATAGGAATTGGCGCGTTCGCGAGCGCGCATCAGTGATGGAGCTCAGAAATTGGATTTGAGAGGCCTCCTCCAGCTCGAGAAAAGGCGCCCCGTGGAGTTCGATGCACTTTGCGTTGATGCTTCGCAGACCTTCCCGGCAGATCATGTCCGGTTCGCTGTTCTCCAGTTGTTCCACTGCCTCTCGCCCATAGTACGCGACGGCTAAGGCTCGGTGCTGGGGCGACAATCGTCGGGCCGCTTCACGTATCGCGCCAGCTTCGGAAGCCGTCAGGTCAACCCACTCGACGATTTCCGTGAGCGCCTCCTCAAATTCGGGCTGGCGCGCCGCTACGCTTCTCGGCGGGGCGCCCAAAATGAGTCGGATTAACTGCCGAACCATCCGAAGCTCATTCGGATCGAAGAACGCAGAGCGGAAGGATCCGCGCCGAGGCTGAACGTAATCGGTCTCCGCGCCTGCCGGAATCTTTATATACCGCTCGTCCCGTGTCAGGGCGTCTGCCATGAGCTGGCTATCCGGTTCGTAGAGACCAGGCGGGAGCGCGCGCACACTAGAGGAGATCCAGCTGGCCGGTTTTTCTGGCTTCAGCTCACATGCCAAGCCCCTAAATCCAAACAGTATTGCTGTTTCCGCGAGCTTCAGCAGCCATGTCCTCCGAGAAGACTCGCTGGCCAGCGTGGATGTTTCCTTTCCCCTTCCTTGGGTTCTCATCCTGCCTCGCAAAGGAGAGTGGGCGGCGGGATCAGAGATCGAGCTAGTGGGCCTACAGGTTTCCGCGCCGCAATTCTTCGACAATGTAATCGGCCGTTCGAGCGGCAAGCGCCATGATGGTCAGGGTCGGCTCGTAACAGCCTTGGGTGACGAAGACGGCACCATCTGCCACGAAGACGTTTCTGGCGTCGTGCAGTCGTCCGAACTTGTCCACGACGCTCGTCTTGGGGTTGTTTCCCATCCGCGCGGTTCCGCATTCGTGGATGTTCTTGCCAAACACGCTGAGCTCTTCGCGGGGAGGCTGCGGCTTCTCGACCCTCATCAGGTCCAAGATCTCCGCCAGGTCTTGGCGCATCGCCTTGGCCATCTGGTACTCGTTCTCGCCGTAGCTAGCCTCGATGTGGAGCACGGGTATCCCCCAGGCATCGACCTTCTCCGGGTCGAGCGTCACGTAATTTTCGTACCGGGGCAAGCACTCGCCCTGGGCCTCGATAGCGAAATAGTAGGGAATCGCTTCCCGCACCTTAGCGCGCCAATCCCGGCCGGCTGCGGCAAGGCCGAATGCGTGCGAGTACACCTCCTGGCTGCCATCGCCGTCGAAGCGGTAACCTCGCAAGAAGTTCGTGTCCCTCCGCCCCGTAGCATTCACATACTTCGGTATCAGAAACCCGCAGGGGCGGCCGACAGGCTCGCGGGTAGAGGAACGGAGTGCGGGGAGGAAGCCGCCCGCACCCTCCACCGTAAAATGATCCATCAGGTAATGACCCAGCACGCCCTCTGAGTTTCCAACTCCCTTGGGAAAGCGAGGCGAGGCGGAATTGAGCAAGATGCGCGTGGATTCGAGCGCGCCCGCGCACAGGATTACAACTTTGGCCTGCACGTCGCGGTGGTGGTGCGAAAGCCGCTCGATATAGTGCACGCCGCGGGCCATCCCTTCCTGGTCGGTGACGACGTGACTGACCACGGCGTCGGTGACCAACGTGAACCGCCCGGTACGGGCGGCAGCTGGTAGGGTAACTGCAGGGCTGTTGAAATAGGAGGCGGTATGGCATCCGCGCTGGCACTGGTCACAGTAATGGCATGCCGGGCGGCCGCGGTGCGACACGGTCAGATTGGCGACCCGGTCAGGCATGACACGCCAGCCGAACTTCTGTTCGATTACTTTTTTGGCTAGTAAGCTGCCGCAAGAAAGGTTCATCGGAGGCAAGAACTTCCCGTCCGGCATCTGCTCGAGGCCTTCCAGCGATCCGCTGACGCCGATGTAGCTCTCCACCTTGTCGTAATAGGGCTGCAGGTCGGCATAACTGATCGGCCAGTCTTCTCCGAAGCCGTCGCGGCTGGCGGCTTTGAACTCGTAGTCGCTGTAACGGTAGCTTTCGCGTCCCCAGCAGAATGTCCTTCCGCCGACCTGCCGGCCTCGTATCCACATGAAAGGCCTGTCGGCCGGAAAGGTATAGGGGTTTTCGTGGTCGTTGACGAAGAACTGGTGGCTGTACTCGTCGCAGGCAAAGCAGAGCCGCTGGACCGGCTGGTCACGAAGAAGTTTCGCTTGGTCGCCAAATCCCCGGAACTTCAACTGATACGGCCAGACGTGTTCGGTGAAGTCTCGGGTAGGGACACGAGGAGGGCCCGCCTCCAGCATCAAGACCTCCACACCTTGCTCGGCCAGCTCCTTCGCCACCCATCCCCCACTTGCACCGGAGCCGACCACTATGGCGTCATAAACCTTTTGCGAATTGGGAGCTTGAGTTCGCACGCCGGCAGTTTACGTGAGACCGTTCGAGAAGGCAATTGAGTAATGCTCGTCCGGTGCCTTGTTCACACTGAGGTTTCTTCGAAGCGGACTGAGAATGTGTCAGGAATGCGGGAAAGGAGGATAGCCAGGTGCTTGACTACGGGGGACGGCGGCCGTATCAGGTCCGTCCCCAGATCCTTGCGTCTGCTGGCTTGCCTCAAGCTAGTGTGTGGCCGAGGGTTTCGCTGGGATCAAGACCGTAGGTTAGATCTTTTGAAGGGAACGCCAGGGCGTTCCGGGGCATCGAATTGTAGACTTATGTCGTTATTGTCCGGGCGCGCGGAATGCGGGTGAGTGAGGATCCGAGTCACCGAATCGATCAGTTGCGATGGACGCGAGCACTGAATGAGCCTTCGGCCAAAAACAAAGAGAGGAGTCAAGGAATGAGCAGCGTCAGAGTGCTAGTGGGCACCCGCAAGGGTGCGTTCATTTTGAAGGCAGACGGCAAGCGGAAGAACTGGGAGGTCAACGGGCCTTACTTTACCGGTTGGGAGGTCTACCATCTAAAAGGATCGCCGGCTGATCCGAATCGGATATACGCGTCGCAATCCAGCGGCTGGTTCGGGCAAGTGCTGCAACGCTCCAACGACGGTGGCACGACTTGGGAAGCACCAGGCGGCGGTGTGACCGCGAGTCCCCAGGGGTGGCCGATGGGCGAAAGCAACCGGTTCGTATACGATACTTCTCCGGAGACGGGCAAGCCGCTTACCACGCATCAGTGGTACGACGGTACCCAGCACCCCTGGGAATTCAAGCGGGTATGGCACCTTGAGCCCTCACTGACCGATCCGGACACAATTTACGCGGGAGTGGAAGACGCGGCGCTGTTCCGCTCGACGGACGGCGCACATAGTTGGCAAGAGCTGGCGGGGTTGCGCGGCCACGGCACTGGTCCCAAGTGGCAGCCAGGTGCCGGTGGCATGTGCCTGCACACCATTATCCTGGACCCCGCTAACCCTGAACGCATCTATACCGCTATCTCGGCCGCGGGTGCCTTTCGCAGCGACGATGGGGGCAAGACTTGGAAGCCTATCAACCGCGGCCTTAGGTCTCTGTACATCCCCGATCCGACTGCCGAAGTGGGTCATTGTGTCCATCATATCGCCATGAATCCCTTGCGACCTGGCCTGCTCTTCATGCAGAAGCACTGGGACGTAATGCGAAGTGACGATGGGGGCGAGCAATGGGAGGAAGTTAGCGGCAACTTGCCGACGGATTTCGGCTTCGCCATTGACGTCCACGCCCACGAGCCGGAGACGGTGTACGTGGTGCCCATCAAGAGCGATTCGGAACACTTCCCTCTCGATGGAAAGCTGCGCGTCTACCGCAGTCGGACCGGTGGTAACGAGTGGGAAGAGCTTACAAAGGGCCTGCCGCAGCGGAACTGCTATGTTAATGTGCTGCGCGATGCCATGGCCGTCGATTCGCTCGACGAGTGCGGCATCTATTTCGGGACCACGGGAGGGCAGGTTTACGCTTCAGCGGACGCAGGGGACTCTTGGGCTCCCATCGCCGAGCACCTTCCGCCTGTGCTCTCCGTGGAGGTGGAGACGCTGGCATGATCCGGGTGATGCTTCCTACCCATCTTCGAAACCTGGCCCAGGTTGAGGGCGAGATTACACTCGAAGTCGATGGCACGGTCACCCAGGGTTCGGTGCTGGACGCGCTCGAGGCGCGCTATCCCGTGCTGCGCGGCACCATCCGCGAACACGACACATTGAAGCGCCGGGCCTTTATCCGTGTCTTTGCCTGCCAGGAGGACCTTTCCCATCAGCCGCCGGACGCTCCGCTACCCGAAGCGGTGGCGAAGGGTTTCGAGCCTTTGATGATCATTGGGGCCATTGCCGGTGGTTAGCCCGCGAACCGGCTTGCCGACTCGATCCAGCATAGTCAACCGACGGTCGCTTTCAGCTTACCTCGGTTGTTGGAAGCTGGCTGCGTTGGGGGGCATTCGGCGGTGTTCGGGCGTTCGGCCCTAAGCTTGACAACGCCGCAAAGCCATCGGTAACATTTTTCACTCACCTGCGGACTCAGGGACTTGTCGCGAGAGCAGCGATGGTCATAGAAGCGCGCCCTCAGCGCGCTTTGAGGGGTCCGCTTCTTAAGCAGCGCGGATCATATCGCTCGGGCAGGTGAATCAGCTTGTGGCTCTGCTTCGAGCCTGCAGGTTGTCACCGTTCGAGAGGACGCCGAACCACCTTTTAGTCCTTGCATGAACCAGCTCCCTCTCATCAGCGCCAGCGAGTCCTTTCGCCGGCATGAAATCCTCCTGACGGGCGGCAGTGGCTTCCTGGGCAAGGTCATTCTAGGGCTGCTGCTGGACCGCTTTCCCGACTTCCGGCATCTTCACTTTTTCGAGCGTCCGGCGCGAGGCATGTCAGCCGAAGAGCGCTTCTATCGGGAAACGCTGGCGTCCCCGGCACTCTCGGCAATCGTCGAGCGGCTGGGGCAGGACCGGCTGCGCGATAAAGTCACCGTCTGGTCCGCCGACCTAGCGCATGCTAACTGCGGTGTGGACCCTAACGGAGTTGAGAAACTGGCAGGACGCGTCAGCCTCATCATCAATTGCGCGGGCAAGGTTGACTTCTTTCCTCCCGTTGACGAGTCGTTCCGTTCGAACGTCGACGGGGTAGAGAACGTCTTAGGGCTGGCACGGTCACTGGGCGCCCGGCTGCTTCATGTCTCCACCTGCTACGTGCGGGGCGAGGCCGACGGCCTCGCCGAGGAGACCGAACCCGTCCTCGGCTTTTATCCGCACCGCCATGGTCCGGAGGACCACAGCTTCCGTTACCGCGATGAAATCGCCTATTGCCGCGAGCGCATTCGTCACATCACTTCAGGGCACGGCTCGAACGGAACGACGCTTCCGTCCGACGTCTCGCAGCGGCTCGTGGCTCTGGGGCGGCAGCGCGCCCGGCACTGGGGTTGGGTGAACACCTACACCTACGCGAAGAGCCTGGGGGAACAGATTGTGGCGGCGGCTGGGGCGGGACAGGACGGCGGACCTGCCTTGGAATACGCGATTGTCCGGCCGGCGATCGTTGAGAGCGCCCTGCGGTTTCCCTTCCCGGGTTGGATTGAAGGGGGGCGTACGGCGGCGCCCTTGGTGCTGATGGCGCTGGGCGGCTTGAAGGATTGGCCCGTACAGCGAGACATGCCTCTGGAGGTGGTCCCGGTTGACTTGGTTGCCGCCGCCATCCTCGTGGTGGCGGCTCTGCTCCTCGAGGGCCGGCATCAGCCCGTCTATCAACTGGCGACAGCGGACGTGAATCCACTGGAAATGGAGCACCTTATCCACTTGCTGGATCGCGAGGCGCGGCGTCGAACTAGGGCCCGGCGTAACGGCCACCTCAGCAGAGCGCTGCTGGAGCGCCTGGCTGGTACTCATCCTGGTGCACGAGCCCGCTTTGTCTCCCCAGCCCAGGCGCGCGCCAAGCGCCGGCGCCTGCAACAAAGGCTTGGCCGCATCGAAAGCCTTCTGGCCAAGGCCCGCCGCGCATGGGAGCGGACCGGACTCCCCGGCGGCCAAGGCCTCGGCGCTTGGTCGGCTGCCGCTCGGGCGCTCAGCTTGCAAGCCCAGTTTCGGGAGCAGACTTTGGATACTTACCTTCCCTTTATTCTGTATCACCGCTATATCTTTGAGTCGGAAAACATCCGAAGCGCCTACGCTTCGATGACCGAGGCCGACCGCCGTCGGTTGCCTTGGGATCCTGAATCCATCGACTGGGACTCGTATTGGATTCACAATCAGATCGAGGGTATCGAAAGGTGGATACAGCCGGCGGCGGTTAAGGATTGGACGTTTAAGATCTGATGCTAGTACGCGAGCGGTGGATGATCGAAGCGTGGGCGTTGGCGGCGAGGCGAACTTGGGAGTCTGGGGCGCCGCCGGCCAAGGAACCAGACACGAGGAGCCAAGGTGAGGAATGTAAACTTTGTGCGCTTTGTAGTGATTGTGAATGAGCTGGTCCGCGCGCCAGTCCGAAGTAAGCAAAAGAGTGATTTTGACGAAACGAACCGGATATGTTGTTGAAAAAGCGAGGCCGAACCGCTTAGTTTTGTCGTTCCGCGCCTTTCTTCGCCAATGAGCTCCGCCGTCCAACCCGCTGTGGAGCCTGCCTCGCTGGAGGCGCAGTTCCTGGAGCTTGTCCGGGACCTGCTCCGCGAGCTAGGGTCGCACCGCGCTGCTGAAGCCTTGACCCTGCACTCGTCCTTTGAGCGCGACCTCGGACTCGGCAGCCTCGAGCGGGTCGAGCTGCTGGTGCGCACGGAGGTGCGCTTCCAGGTGCGCCTGCCGGACGAAATCGCCCAGCAAGCTGAGACGCCGGCGGAATGGCTGCGGGGGCTGCGCGAAGGCGGCCAAGCGCAGCAGGGCGCTCAACGGTACCGTATCGTGCAGCCGGCACGGCCTGCTCCTCCGGCCCCCGCCGGGGCGCGCAGTTGGGTGGACGTCCTGCGCCACCACGCCGAGGTGGAACCGGACCGGGTGCAGATTCACTTGCTGGAAGGAGACGGCGGCGAGGACATTACCTACAGCCAGCTTCTAACGCGCGCTTCCGAAGTGGCGGGTGGTCTCCTGGCACGCGGTTTACGCCGGGATGAGACGGTGGCCATTATGCTACCCACTTGCAGTGACTTCTTCTATTCCTTTTTCGGCGTCATGCTGGCGGGCGGCATCGCCGTGCCGATTTATCCTCCTGCCCGGCCCGACCGGATCGAAGAGTATGTGCGGCGACAGATGTCGATTCTGCGCAATGCCGAGGTGCGATTCCTGATCAGCTTCGCTGAGGTGCGTGCCGTTTCGCGCATCATGCGAGCGGGAATTCCGACGCTGAAGGATGTGACCACGGCCGGTGCCTTGCGCGAGCTGGGCGTCCAGGCCAGCGTGTCGCAGCGGCGCGGCCCCGCCAAGCCTTCGGAGACAGCGTTCATTCAATATACTTCCGGCAGTACCGGCGATCCCAAGGGCGTGGTGTTGAGCCATGCGAACGTGCTGGCCAACGTGCGGGGTATCGGCTGGGCCGTACAATTCCGGTCGACGGATGTGGTGGTGAGCTGGCTGCCGCTCTACCACGATATGGGGCTGATCGGCTCGTGGCTCTTTAGCGTTTATTTCGCCGCGCCCATCACCATCCTGTCACCCTTGGCGTTCCTCAGCCGCCCGGAACGCTGGCTGTGGGCGCTCCACGACTCGCGTGGTACCCTGTGCCCAGCTCCCAACTTTGCCTACGAGCTTTGCGCGCGCAAGATTCGCGATGAGTCTCTGCAAGGCCTCGATTTAAGCGCCTGGCGCGTGGCTATTAACGCCGGGGAAGCGGTGCTGCCGGACACGCTCGCGCGTTTCGCGGAGCGCTTCCGCCCCTTCGGGTTCCGCCCTGAGAGCTACGTGCCCTGCTATGGGCTGGCAGAATCGTCCGTGGCGTTAACCTTTCCTCCTATCAACCGCCCACCGCTCATCGATCGTATTCGCCGCGACGAGTTCGAACGGGAAGGCCGCGCCGTCCCGGCCGCGCCGGACGAACCGAACGTCCTGCGCTTTGTAGCCAACGGCACACCCCTCCCCGGCCACGAAGTCCGCCTTCTGGACGAGGACGGCCACCCGGTAGGCGAGCGCGTGCAAGGCCGCATCTTCTTCCGCGGGCTCTCGAAGACCGCCGGCTACTACCGCAATCTGCCAGCCACCGCCGCTGTCACCACGGAAGATGGCTGGATGGATACCGGCGACCTAGGCTATTGGGCAGAGGGCGAACTGTTTGTTACCGGCCGGCGCAAGGACTGCATCATCAAGTCAGGGCGCAACATTATTCCGCAGGAGGTGGAGGCGGCGGCAGGAGAGGCGCAGGGCGTGCGCCGGGGATGTATTGCTGCCTTCGGCACTGTCGATCCTGAGACCGGCACGGAGCGCCTGGTGGTGGTGGCGGAGACACGCGCCACCGATTCCAGCGAACGCCGGCGCATAGAAGCTGACATCGTGCAGCGCATCGACGCTGTGCTTGGCATTCCGCCCGACCGTGTCGAGTTGGTGCCGCCGCAAAGCATCCCTAAGACCAGCAGCGGCAAGATCCGCCGCAGTGAAGTGCGTTCGCTCTATGAGCGGGGGAAACTGGAAGCGCGTACCCGTCCGCCTTGGGTGCAAGTGACGCGCCTGTGGGCCCGTCACTTTCGCTCCTGGGTGAAGCTGGGCGCCAAGACCTGGGCCAGCCGGCTGCGTCATCTCGGCCTCTCGGCGATGTCCCTGGTAATTGCCGGGTTTTGCGGTGTGATGGCGCGCCTCGTTCCGGGGCGGGAAGGTTCCGCCCGGTGGGCTCGGGCGGGAGCGCGCTGGCTTCTGCGCCTGCAGGGTTGGCAGGTGACGATGCGGACTGCCAATCCGGTGGGTGGGAGGAGGCAAGCGGTGTTCTTCGCCAACCGCAGCCACCGGCTGGATCCGGTGCTGCTGGTGGCCGTTCTACCTTCGCCGGTCTTGCTGGCCGACGGCTTTGCCGTCAACGCCGCAGGAGTCCGCACCCGTTTCTTGCTGCGTCCCTTACTGGTCAGGCCTGCGGCACAGGCGCAGTCCCCGCCAGGCGGGACCCTGCGTGAGCGTATCCGCGCCGCCCTGGGACGCGGCTGCTCGGTGGTGGTGACGTCAGAGGCGCCGGCCGGTACGCCGCCCGAGTTGAGCCGCTTCCGCCTGGATGCGTTGCATGCGGCCATCTCGACCTCGAGCCCCATGATTCCGCTGCGAATCGAGGCCACGTCCGCAAGCCGTTTCATCGTTGCTGTGGGCGACCCGATCGAGCCCGTGAAGTGCGGCCAGGTCCCGGTGACCGAGCTGCGCGAGCGGCTGCGCCGCTCTATTGCCGGCTTAGGGAACGGGCGCCCATGACCCAAGCTACCATGATGCCCTTGCTGTTGCGCTGCCTGGTCTGTTTTGTGGCTGGCTCCATTCCCTTCTCAGTCCTGGCAATGGCGGGATCGGGCATCGACATCCGCCAGGTGGGCTCAGGCAATCCCGGCTTCAATAATGTCCTGCGCGTGAGCAAGCGGCGCGCAGTGGTAGCTTTAGCTGGCGACCTCGGCAAAGGGATTCTCGCGCTTTGGCTGGTGCGAGACCGTTTCCCAGTGCCCTGGCCTCCTTTCGGCGATGTCGTCGCCTTGGGCTGGATTTATGCCTTCGCCGCCATACTCGGGCACTGCTACTCACCCTTCCTCCGCTTCAGGGGCGGCAAGGGCATTGCCACCTCAGGGGGAGCCATGCTGGTGCTCCACCCGCTCTGGGCAGTTGTGGCTCTGGTCTATTTTGCGGCAGCGCGCATCACCCTGGGTAAGCTCCGCTGGCCGGAGGCAGGGGCGCTGGCTTCGCTGAGCACCTGGGTGCTGTTCACGCTGTTCATGGCGGGCTTCCTCGGCCGCGAGGACGCCCTCTTTGCCGCCCTGCTCACGGTCTTCCTGGCCTGGCGCCACAAGAAGAACGTGCAGAATCTGCTGCGAGCATGGCAGGGTGGAGTCGTCGGGTCGTAGCGCCGGCGGTGGCTATTTCTGATCCTTGAGTTGGGCTTTCGTGAGCTCCGCAGCGAACCGCACGCGCCAAGCCCAGCAGGCCAGCGCTGCCAGTGCTACCTAGCCGGTAGGGCGCCAGCCACGGATCACGGTCTTCATGGTCGCGTTCTATGACTTCGATGGTACGCTCGCCCACAGCGATGTGGTGCGCCGCTACGCTTTCTACGCGAGGAATCACCCCTCGCGGACGCAAGCGGCGTGGCGATGCCTGAAGCTGGCCCTCAGCGTGCCGATACTGATCGGCTTGGACTTTTATTCGCGCCGCCTTTTCAACGAGATCTTCTACCGTGAATATCGCGGCATGAGGGAGAGCTGGCTGCGCGAGCTCGAGCAGCCTGTTTTCGAGCGCGTAATCCTCCCCGCGATCTATCCGGGCGCTGAAGCGTTGCTGGAGGCTGATCGGCGCGCGGGGTGCCTCTTGGTACTGGTAAGCGGTGAGCTCGATTTTGCGCTGCAACCCGTCGTTCGGCACTTTGGCTTTGACGCGCTGATCTCTAACAGGCTGGTCTACCGCGATGGCGTGGCGACGGGAGAAGTAGTGCAACCCATCCTGGCCGGCGCCGAAAAGGTTGAGGCCATGAAGCGTTTCTGCCACGACCGTGGCCTCGAGCTGGGCTCCGCCAAAGCGTATTCGGACAGCTTTTCCGACGTGCCTATGCTGGAAGCGGTGGGCCATCCCGCCGCCGTCCACCCTGACCAGCGGCTGCGGCGTGTGGCCGAAGCGCGGGGCTGGCCGATCCTGGACCTCAGGCGTCGCCAGGCGCCAGCAGAACCCAAGGTGGTAGTCAAAGGAGGCTGACGTGGCTGGATCCGCCTACCATGGAGAACCCTCCTCAAGCCACCCGCCTGACCTCGGTGATCCGAAGCCTAACGCCGTCGGCAGAAGAGCCCACGTTTCCTACGAAGGCTGTGTCGTCCACTTGGAGGCCAAATCTGCGCCGCGGCTGATGTGGTTTGGTGAGGATTTGATCTCGGTGAAGTTCCCTGCCGGAACCCGGGTGCTCTATCCCAACCCAACCATTCCGGGGCTTCCGAATTTTGAAGCGGCGATTCGTTATGCCCTCGCCCATCCCGAGGAGATGGAGCCGCTGGAGGCCTTGCTGCGGCCGGGTATGCGCGTGACGATCGCGATGGACGACGTCTCCCTGCCCCTACCCAAGATGGCGCGGCCGGACGTGCGCGAGTCCGTTCTCTCCGTGATCCTGCCCATGCTGGCGGCCCACGGCGTCGAAGACGTCCACATCATTATCGCCACCTCGTTTCACCGCCGCATGCGTGAGCAGGAGATTCGCCGCGCGGTAGGGCCGCGGATCTTCCGCGCGTTCTATCCCTCGCGCCTTTACAACCATGATGGTGAAGCGCCTGGCGGCATCGTCGAGCTGGGCGTCACCGAGCATGGCGAGCGCGTCCGGATCAACCGGCGTGCGGCCGAATCCGACCTGCTGATCTATGTCAATATCAACCTGGTGCCCATGGACGGCGGCAGCAAGTCCGTAGGGGTGGGGCTTTGCGATTACCTCACGCTGCAGGCACACCACACACCCCAGACGATCCTCGGTTGCGATTCCTACTTCGACCATACCCGCTCCGCCATGAACCGGTCTTGCGACCGCATCGGCCGGATCATCAACCAGCACCTCAAGGTCTTTCACATCGAGACGGTGCTCAACAACCGCATGTTTGACCCGCGGATGAGTTTTTTTATCAAGAATGAGGACCGCTATAACGCCTACGATCGAGCGCTGTTTGCCAGCACGTGCATTGCCCTGGCCAGGCTCAGCCGTCCGGCCAAACGCAAGATCCTGTTCAGCATTCCCGCGCCTTATCAGCCCATCGCCGTGCACGCCGGCGCCACGCTGCCGGTCCACGAGAAGACCCTGGCCTACTGCTACGCACAGTACTGCACGCCACTGGAGGGGCAGTCGGATGTGGTAGTGCATGGGATTCCGTTCATTTCACCCTATAATGTCAACTCCATTCTGAATCCTCTGTTAGTGCAGGTCATGGCGCTCGGGTATTTCCACAACATGTATCGCGGCATGCCAGTGGTGAAAAAGGGGGGCGTGCTTATCATCACCCATCCGCTTTACGACGAGTTCGATCCGCAGGTTCACCCCTCCTACATCGAGTTCTTCCACCGTATTCTGCCGGAGACGCGCGATTCGTTCGTCCTGCAGCAGAAATACGAGGAGGAGTTCGCGCGCAGCCCGGAATACATCCGCCTCTACCGCCATGGGTACGCCTACCATGGCGTCCATCCCTTCTACATGTGGTACTGGGGCGAGAACGGGCGCGCCCACGTCGGCAAAGTGATCTGTGTGGGTGCGGAGTCGAAGCGCGCTGCCGACATCATGGGCTGGGAGACGGCGTCGCGCATGGAGGAAGCGCTCGAAATGGCCGAGTCATTTGTCGGACACAAGCCTGGTATCACGTTGATGCACTTCGCACCGATTCTCATGGCGGATGTAACGGCGTCTCCCGGGTCGGCGAAATGACCGTGTCGCACGCTGGGTGCAGTTTCGGATGAAGGTCGTCCTCGTCACTGGCGCCACCGGCTTTCTGGGCAAGCACCTGGTCGAGCAGCTTCGATTGTCGGGGAGTGCGGAGCCTGGCGCCGGGGATCAGCGAGTGCGGGTGCTGTGCCGCAGATCATCGCTGTGGAGCGGCCATCCGGAGATGGAAGTGGTCCGGGGCGACGTGACCTCGCGCACCGAGGTAATGCGCGCCGCGGAGGGTGCGGACGAAATCTATCACCTGGCCGGCATCGTCTCGCGGAATCCTCGCGACGCCGAGCTGCTTTACCAGACGCACATCGAAGGTACGCGCAACGTTTGCGAAGCGGCGCTCAAGCACGGAGTGCGTAAGGTCGTGCACGTTTCCTCTTCGGGCACTATCGCGGTTAGCCGGCAGCCGGAGGTGCGGGATGAAACGGCAGGCTACACCAACGAGTTAGTGGGCGAGTGGCCGTACTACCTCAGCAAGATCTTCGCCGAGAAGCTGGCTCTCAGCTATTTCGCACACTACCAGCTCCCCATCGTCGTGGTGAATCCGAGCCTCCTGCTTGGACCTGGCGACGATCGTGGTTCCTCCACGGGTGACGTCCGGGATTTTCTGGAGGGGCGGATTCTGGCCGTACCCGGTGGCGGATTGAACTTTGCCGATGTTCGCGACGCCGCTGCCGGTGCCGTCGCCGCCATGCGCTGCGGTGTCCCTGGCCAGCGATACCTCCTCGGCGGGGTCAACTGGACCTTCCGGGAGTTCATCGACGCTCTGGCGCGAATCGCCGGCCTTCGTCCACCCCGCTTTCAACCATCGCTGCGTCTTGCCCTGGTTACCGCGCGCTGGTTGCGGTGCCTCCTGCCGTCATTGGCTCGCTCCTTCGTGCTGGATGAGGTTTCCATCCGAATGTCCGCCCTCTTTTGGTTTTGCGACTCAACGAAAGCGCGTGCCCAGCTTGGGTTTACCGCGCGACATCCTTACGAGACGCTACAAGCTACCGTGGAGGATCTGCGGCGACGGAAGCGGAGCGTCGGACAGGAGGGTCAAACGCGCGATCCAATCGCCGAGGGCTCAGGCAGCACCGACTTGTCATAAGCCGGTGCAGCGCTCGGCGCCGTTGTGGGTGTGCCACGGGGCTTTACCTTCCAAAAGTGACGCAGGCTTTCCTGCCAGGCGCTGAGAATTCGCCGCGCCTGCTGGCTGCCAGTGTTTTCCAGGTGAGCGACGACGAGGTGCCGAAGGAAGTCGGAGTCGGCAGGATCAAGAATGCGTTCGATGGCAACCAGCTCCGGATTGTAGCGGCGAGCGAAGCGGTTGGATGGGTCATAAACGTAAGCGACCCCGGCGGTCATTCCGGCGCCGAAGTTGCGTCCGGTCTCGCCCAGGATCACCGCCACGCCGCCCGTCATGTACTCGCAGGCGTGGTCGCCGGTGCCTTCCACCACAGCCGTCGCTCCGCTATTGCGGACGCAGAACCGCTCGCCGGCGCGCCCAGCGGCAAAGAGCCGTCCCCCGGTGGCGCCGTAGAGGACCGCATTGCCCAAAATCGTGTTCTCCTGAGATTGAAAACCGCTGGCGTTGGGCGGCCGTATGACAATCTCCCCGCCGCCCATTCCTTTGCCCACGTAGTCGTTGGCATCGCCTTCCAGCGCCAGCCTCAGGCCTGGCGTGAGAAAGGCGCCGAAGCTTTGCCCGGCACTCCCGCTGAAGCGAAACTCGGCGTGCGCGCCTTCCAGCCCGCGAGCCCCGCAGCGACGCGCGATCTCGCCGGCAGCGCGTGCTCCAATAGTGCGGTTGATGTTGCGGATCGGATAGGCGCGCCGAACCGAGTCGCCGCCGCCGAGTGGCTCTTGCACGTCCTGAACCAGCTGCGCCGCTAGGGAGTCTGGCGGAGCAGGGTGCCCATCGCCGGTGCAGGAATGAGCGCCGCGTGAACTTCTCTCCCCCAGCTCAACCCGCGCCAACAAGAGCGAAAGATCAAGTCGGCCCTCACGTCCCGGGACTGCGTAGGGGAGGGGCTCGAGTCGGTCGGTGCGCCCGATCAATTCGTCGATTGAGCGGAAGCCTAGTGATGCCAGCAGTTCCCTGACATGCCGAGCCACGTGTTCGAAGTAGTTCACAAGCCGCTGGGGATCGTTGGGAAACCGCAGACGCAGGTCTTCCCGCTGCGTGGCTACACCTACAGGGCAGGTGTTCAAGTGGCACTGGCGCGCCATGACGCAGGCCAGCGCCACCAAGGCAGCGCTGCCGAAGCCAAATTCGTCGGCCCCCAGCATGGCGGCCACGACCACGTCCCGCCCCGTCTTAAGGCCGCCGTCCACGCGCAGGCGTACCCGTCCGCGGAGGCCGTTGGCCAGCAGCGCTTGGTGCGCTTCGGCTAGCCCCATCTCCCACGGTGAACCTGTGCTCTTGATGGAGATAAGCGGGGAGGCGCCGGTCCCGCCATCGTGCCCGCTGATAAGTATGACATCCGCGTTAGCCTTGGCCACACCACAGGCCACGGTGCCTACACCTGCTTGCGATACCAGCTTCACGCCGATGCGCGCCCGCGGGTTGATCTCGCGCAAATCGTAAATGAGCTGGGCGAGGTCCTCGATCGAATAGATATCGTGGTGGGGTGGAGGGGAGATCAGCGCGATGCCGGGCACGGCACGCCGCACGCGCGCAATCAGCGGCGTGACCTTGTGGCCAGGCAGTTGACCGCCTTCGCCCGGCTTCGACCCCTGCGCCATCTTGATCTCGAGCTCTTCGGCGCGCACCAGGTATTCGGGCGTGACGCCAAATCGCGCGGAGGCCACCTGTTTAATTTTGTGCTCCGCCGCCTCGCCGTTCACCAACTCGACGTAGACGTCCGGATCTTCGCCGCCTTCCCCGGTGTTCGACCGGCCCCCTATTCGGTTCATTGCCAAGGCGAGGGTGCGTTGTGTTTCCGGACTGAGCGAGCCGAGCGACATGGCCTGGGTCGTGAAGCGCCGCAAGATTGCGCCAGCTGGCTCCACCTCGTGCAGGGGAATGGGGACCGAGGGACGGAAGCGCAGTAGGTCACGCAGGGTCAAGGGCTCGCGCTCCTCAAGCTCGCGAGACAGAGCCTGATAGGCAGCCGTGTCATTGTCCTTGGCGACTTTCTGCAGATGGCGGATGACGTCGGCGGTGTAGGCGTGCCGTTCGAATCCCTTACGAAAACGGTAGAATCCTGAGTATGCCAGTGCCTCGGACTGTACCCGGAAAGCGCCGCGATGCCGGTCGAGGACGTCGCGCGCTAGGTCGCGGTAGGTACGCCCCCCGACCAGCGACCGCGTCTGCGGGAAGAATTTCGCAACGACCTCCTGGTCCAGCCCGATGATCTCGAAGAACTTGCCTCCCAGGTAGCTGGCCAGGGTGGAGATGCCCATCTTCGACAGAATCTTCTTGAGTCCCGCTTCGATGGCGGCCCGATAGTTGGCCAGGGCTTCAGCCACCGAAAGGTCTCCCAGCTCGCCTTGGCGCACGCGGTCGGCCACGATCTGCAGGGCGAGGTACGGATTGATGGCGGCCGCGCCGTAACCGATTAAGCAGGCAAACTGGTGTGGCTCCCAGACTTCGGCCGTCTCCAGAACCAGATCCGCTTTGTTCCCCATCCGTTCACCAATCAGGTGCTCCACAACGGCGCCTACCACAAGCAGCATCGGAAGAGATGCATGGTGGCGATCGATGCCGCGGTCGCTGAGGACGAGAATCGAGCTACCCTGCCGGACCGCCTCGGAACATTGGGCCACCACTCGCTCCAGCGCCTCCGTCATGCTGTCGATTCCAGCCTCGTCGTCCGCTTCTGGGGCGAGCTCGAAAAGCGTTGAGATGGTGGTGGGCCGGAAGGAGCCGGCTGCAATCCGCCTCAAATTGGCCAGGTCCTCGTCAAAGAGGAAGGGCGACTCAAGACGGATCATGCGTGCGTGCTCAGGAGTTTCCACCAAAGCGGAGTGCCGAGGGCCGAGGTACAGGCTAAGGGACATGACCAGCGACTCGCGCAGCGGATCGAGCGGTGGGTTCGTGACCTGCGCAAACATCTGCCGGAAGTAATGGTAGAGGGGCCGCGGCTGACAGGAAAGCGCGGCGATGGGCGTATCATCACCCATCGATCCTACCGGTTCCTTTCTCTCCCCGGCCATTGGGGCGATCAGCAGCTCCACGTCCTCCTGGGTGTAGCCACACGCACGCTGAATGGCAGCAAAGCGCTCGCGGTCCGACAAAGCCATCCCCGCCCCCTGGCCTCCCGCCTGAGCCAAGGCGGTTTGGGTGGGCCGAACAGGCGGAGCGAACAGCATGTTGCGGCAGATCCACTTGCGGTATTTGCGGCCACTGGAGACTTGCCGCTTCACCTGCTCGTTCTTAAAGATCTTCTGGTGTTCGAGATCGACTACGAGGATCTGTCCGGGACCTAAGCGCCCCTTCTCCTTCACACGTGCGGGCTCGAGCGGCAGAATGCCCGCCTCCGAGCCCAGCACGACCAGGCCATCGTGGGTGATGGTGTATCGAGCGGGCCGCAGGCCATTGCGATCGAGCGCCGCGCCCACCACCGGCCCATCGAGAAAAGCCATCGCGGCGGGACCGTCCCATGCTTCCATGAGACAAGAATGGTAGTGGTAGAAGGCCTTCACATCGGCCGGAATCTCGACGGAGCTTTCCCACGCTTCAGGAATCATCATGAGGAGGGCGTGCTGGATAGTGCGTCCCGAGCGGGTCAGCAGTTCGAGCACATTATCGAAACTGGCAGAATCGCTGCCACCGGGTTGAACCACCGGCTTCAACCACTCGACGTCCGGACCCCAGACGGGATGCTCGAGAACTGGCTCGCGCGCCCGCATCCAGTTGCGGTTGCCTAGCAGCGTATTGATCTCGCCATTGTGCGCCACCAGCCGGAAAGGTTGTGCCAGGAACCAGCTCGGCGAGGTGTTGGTGCTATATCGTTGGTGAAATAGCGCCGCGGAAGCAACGAACTCAGGGTCCCGCAAGTCGCGGTAAAAGGCTGCCAGCTGGGGCGGCGAAAGCAAGCCCTTGTACACGATGTTGCGGCACGATAGCGATGGGATGTAGGTGGTAGCAGCGCCGCGTGCGATGGAGTCGCCTTGTTCGCCACCTTCCATCAGCCGGCGCTCGACTTCTTTCCGCACCAGATAGAGTTCCTGTTCGAGGTCGCGGCCCTCGCGCTCCGGCGCCAGAATGAGCAGATGCCAGATCGAAGGCTGGGTTTCGCGCGCCTGGGGTCCTAAAGCCGACTCCTCGACCGGCACCGGGCGCCAGCGAATAAGTTGGAGGCCGCGCCGCCGAGCCACTTCGCCGACGATTGACATCGCCCGCTTGCGCGGCGCCTCCTCGCGCGGGAAAAAGAACACGCCGACGGCAATACGCTCGCCGGAGCGGGCTGTCAACCCGTGGCGCGCCGCCTCGCGGAGAAAAAAAGCTTGCGGCAGCTGGACCATGAGTCCGGCACCGTCGCCACTGGCCGCGTCCGCATCGACTCCACCGCGATGGGTGAGGTTGTTGAGGCACTCGATTGCTTGCTGAACAACTCGATGTGAGGGCGGATGCCCGAGCTGGGCAACGAAGCCCACGCCACACGCGTCGTGCTCTTCTCGCTGATAGATGCCCAGCCGAGACACCAAAGTCATGCTCTCGTCACCAACCCGCTTGTCTAACGGGGTGCCGACACCGAAGCAGCTGCCTCACGGACGCCACGTGTCCGTCAGCCGCTAATAGGTAAAGCGCTCGTTTATTGTGCACGGTAGCGCGCTCCGCCTGAAATGAATGTTTTTTATCGGGTTCATAAACAGCCATCGTATGCTGCAGACGAGTGCCTCGGCTGGCCTACCCTCAGCTGCAGATCGCCGCGGCCTCCCTAGATCGTCTGAGACTGCTCCCCCGAATCGCCTGCAGCACCCTTGAAAATTTGCGGGGAGTCCATGTTAAACTCTGGATGTACTTGCTGGTATGGTAGAGCCCACGGCCGGTCCAGAGAAACAAAAGTTCACGGCAATGGCCGAGGAGTAGGCCTCATCGTGAACCCTTCCACTGGCAGTGGATAGCCAAGGGCTCGGTAAGTGTCGAGGGCCGTTAGCTCAACTGGTAGAGCAACTGACTCTTAATCAGTAGGTTGGGGGTTCGATTCCCTCACGGCTCACCACTCAACCCCGTTAGATTCAGCGCCTCACATTTTTCATGACCTGCCTAAACAGCGAAAATGTTCCAAAACTGTTCCAAAACTCCCCTAATTCGGAAGTCCTGTTCCAGAATCCTTGCCGTGTTCGTTAGCATGTCGGTCAAGCCTCGCCAGAGCC
>CADDZE010000015.1 GCA_902812465.1 Acidobacteriota bacterium
CCCCAGGCGGGCGGCTCGGAAGGGCTGCGTTGCCGCTAACCTCAGTCGCCCTACGGGCTCCTTCGGCTAGCGGCAAAGAAAAACCAAACAGATCATGGGCTATAAAAACCGGACATCTTCCCGTGCTAAGAACAGTACCTTTTTAAAAAGGTATGACGAACCTCCTGGAAACCCTGAACTCCTTCGTAAAATTTAACCCGCTAGCGGTTCTGCTGCGCGGCAGCCTCGCGGGGAGAGCAGTGTTATGATTGACGTGTTCCGTGAGTCGCCGCCTGTCCAAGGCGCCCCGTGCGCCCCTGGGCAGACTGTGCTGGGCAGCCAAACCAATAAGGCGGCCGGGAGGGTCAAGGATCGCTTCCCTAGACCCGTGTCTGCCGATTAGGCTGCCCCAAGATCGAAGATACCGAACGCGAGGGGCACCTCCGCCGCTCGCGAAGGACAGACTTCGAACCACGGAAGAGAATGCCGGCCTACTTTGACATCATCGGTACGCCAAACCGGCACCTCTGGGCGTTTGCCCTGGGCATCTTGCTGGTGGCGCCGACCGGGCTTGCCCAGCCTCAGGCGCGGCCGGAGGTGATCTTTCGCGAAGCCCAGCATGCCTTGGCCACGCACGACTACAACCGAGCGGAACGCGGCTTCAAAGAAGTGCTCCAACTTGAGCCACGGTCGGCAGCGGCCTACACCAACCTCGGCGTGGTTTACATGCGCACCGGCAGGCTAGAGGCCGCTGTCGCGGCCTTTGAGTCTGCCAAGAAGCTGGCGCCTGGGGTGGCCGGTATCGACCTCAATTTAGGTCTGGCCTATTACCGCAAGGAAGACTTCCGTGCGGCAATACTTTGCTTCGCCCGCGTGCTTAAAGCGGATCCCGCCAACGTCCAAGCACGCTACCTGAAAGGTATATGCCACTTCATGCTCGACGACTACTCCTCGACCGTAGCGACTCTCGAGCCTATCGCCGATCAGGAGCAGGACGACCTCGACTATCTGTTCGTCCTGGGCATCTCTTACGGCAAGCTGAAACGCAAGGAGGAGTCCACCCGAACTTTTGCGCAGTTGGTCCGGCTGGGCGGCGATTCTCCACACTTACACCTGCTTCTGGGCAAGGCCTATCTGGACCTTTACGAGAACCAGCAGGCACGAGCGGAACTGGAGCGGGCCGCCGCTGCGGCTCCCCGGCTACCTTACGTACACTTCAACCTGGGCGTCCTCTATCAGCGTCTGGGAATGCTGGAAAGGGCAGCGGAGGAATTCGATAAAGAGATGGCCATCAATCCGCAACAGCCCTGGAGCTACGAGAGCCGCGCCATCATCTGGCTCGACCAAGGCGACCCTGCTCGCGCCGTGCCCCTGTTTCGCAAAGCACTCGCCCTGAACCCCAGCCTGCCGCTCTCTTGGGCGGGACTCGGCAGGGCCTACGCCCGCGAGTCCGAGCCTGAGGAAGCAATCCGCTGCCTGAAACGAGCGGTTCAGTTGCGACCCGACAGCGCTAATTTTCATTACCAGCTCGGCCAAGTTTTATTAAAGGCAGGAAGAAAGGCCGAGGCGGAGAGGGAGTTGGCGGAAGCGGCCAAGCTCCGGGCACAGGTGCACGAAGAGCAGGCAGAACGGCTGTCAGGAAAGCTTCCGCCGCCGTCAGGTCCTCAATAGTAGTAAGCCGCCCGGCGCTCAGGGATCGTCGCCTATGAGAACCAGCCAACGGACCGTTCTCGGTTGCACATTGGGCGCCATGGCGCTCTGCGCTGCTTTGCCAGGCCTCTTGTGGTGCCAGGAGGACGTGCGCTTGGAGGGCCGCGTCCGCACCGAGACAGGTGCGATCTTGAAGTCCGGCGTCACCGCGCGGCTGGAAAGCGATGAAGGTCAAGTAGTGCGCGAGCAGCCGGTGAACTCCGAAGGCGCTTTCGAATTTGACGGCCTTCGGAAAGTCACCTATCGCCTGATCGTGACCGCCGAAGGGTTCGAACCCTACCAGGAAATGCTCGAGCTCGGTTACGGGGGGGCGGTGGTGATCCGCAATATTCTCCTGCGCCGCGCGGCCAGGATTGCGCCGGGCAAAAGTACTCGAGCAGCGCGTTCCGATGACCTCGCCCCGAAGAGCGCTCGCCGGGAGTATGAACAAGCGGCCAGCAAGCTAGCGGCCAAGAACCTGGAAGAGGCCCGCAAACACCTAAAGAATGCCGTGCAACAGTACCCCTGTTACGCACGAGCACAAACCGACCTGGCTGCCGTCCTCGAGGCCAGCCGCGACCAGGCAGGTGCAGAGGCAGCGCTGAAGAAGGCGCGCGAGTGCGATCCCGACTACCTCGATTCCTACATCATGCTCGGCCAGCTTCTCAATGGCCAAAAGCGCTACACCGAGAGCGCCCAGGTCTTGGCTGAAGGCGTGCGCCGCTCGCCCAGTTCCTGGCAATTCTTCTATCAGTTAGGCATTGCCCACTATGGACTCGGGCAGTACGCACGCGCCGAGGCCGACTACCAGAAGGTGTTGCAGCTTAATGCTTCGCCACCCGCGGAGCTTCACGTCAAGCTCGCAGACGTTTACCTGAAGGAGGGTGCCTACGACCAAGCCTATTCCCAGATGGAAACCTACCTGAGAACCGAGCCCCATGGCCGCTTCGCGGACAAGGTGAAGGGCATCATGAAGCAGATGAAGGCTTCGGGCGTGGTGCCGGCGGTCGCAACCAGTCACTAATCCCACCGAGCGGCGAAGCCGGGTGCACGTTCTCGCGGGTCTCGGTGCTAATCAGCCTGAAATCCGAATACCGGTGCAAGTTACGATACGTCTTTCCCCGCCATTCGACGGTGAGCGAAACCTGCGTAGGAAGCCACATCTCTAAGGCCGATTGTTTGAACCTCACCGGGCTGTAGGTAATCTCCGCCGTCTGTCGCTCGAGGCGTATCTTCGGTTGCGGCTTCAGCAAGTCTGTGCGCAGCCGAGTCATCCTGTAGCTCTCCGCGTCGATCCAAGCCAGACCCTGCAACAGCACTAGGATGGGTCCACCATCGGCATTGAACCGCTCCACCATCCGTGCCCGTTCGGGATTCTGTGCAGAAGCGACCACGTGGCACAGGCGCGTGCCGAGACGCTGCTGGCCCAGATAGCGGAAGGTGAAGCCAGCTTGATATGCCGGATGAAACAGTAAGCAAGCCGTGGCGAACCCGGTCTCACCATGAGACCGGAACTTAACCCGGTAGGCGCTTTCCGGTCGCCCCGGAAGTCCGTACGAAACTCTTCGAGGCCCAAGCGTTGCTCTTCCGGGTGGCTGAGGAGAAGGTATTGGAACCTTTCGTCGAGTGAGTCCTTCACCTTTCCATCTCGCCCTAATCGCTCCTCGTGAATCTTCTCCAGCGAGACCGTGTTTTGGAAGTTGCCGAAGAAGGCTCGCACGTTCTCGCCCGCCTTCTGCAGGACGGACGCCAGCTCGGCCTGGCTGGAAGCCGGAACGAGCCCCGTCAGCTCGGGAACGTCCTTGAGGAGCGCGGGGAGCGGTTCGCTGACCACTGACCTTTCCTCGGCAAACGCTTGCAGGCTCTTTCGCGCCTGAACCTGCGCGTACAGGGCCCGGACGGGCAGCTCAAACGACTTCAGGCTGGCCGAGCCGACCTACTCCCTCATGAGGGCGTCGGCCCGCAGGGCGTCGCCTTCTTCGAGCATCGCCCGGGCGCGTAACAATAGGGCCTGCTTTGGCGCCCCCGCGTCCAGCGCTTTCTTCAAGGAATCATCCGCGGCTTCCCAGTTCTCCTGGAAGATTAGGGTCCGGCCGAGCTCTTGCAGGACGCAGGCATTCTTCGGATCCAGGTCGTTAGCTTGCATCAGGAATCCGGCAGCCTTGGCGTATTGGCCCTTCCAGTTTTCTAACGCGGCGAGAGTCACCAAGGTGTGGCCTTTACGGCCGCGCTGCCAGCGGCCAATGCCAGCTTCGCCGCCTCTGTGAGCTCGCGCGTGGCGCTGTTCCAGCTGCCCGCATTAAGCAAGGTGAGTCCCAGGAGCATCCGGCATTGGATACAGCCGGGACAACGTTTAACGACTTTGGCAAAACCGGGAATAGCGTTGAGGGGATTCTGCTCCTCTAGGAAGTAGTGCGCGGCTCGTTCGAAATCCTTACCCGCAGAAGCCTTGGCGGCCTCTTGTGCCCCACCCGCACGGATCCTTAGCGCCATCTGATTGGCGAAACCCCTACGGAGAGCTCCTCGGGCTGCCCGCCCTCGGGTTGCATGGCAAGGTCGATTTCCCAGGTTTGATCACGCGCCCCGAACTCAGCAAACTCACGCGCGGGATGGTAACCCTCGCGCGTGGCGGTGAGGGCGACCGACAGGCTGGCGAACGAGCCGGCATCGAGCGTGTACTCGCTTCGGGAAGCACCGTGGAGGTCCGTCGTTAGTTCCCTTACATATCGATTCCCCGAACCGATGTCGACGCGTTGCGTGAAGGGATTGGCCGTTTAGGTCGGTGACCTTGCCAAAGATGTGCCAAGTACGCTGCTCGATGTTGCGCAGCTGAGCGGTGGGGGGAAACATGCTGCGCCCAGGCGGACGGCGGACCGAGGAAGGTTAAAAAGAGCCAAAACCACCGTGCCCGAATCATTCGCCCACGCATTGAACTCCCCCCGGTCCGGGCGCTGCACCAGCTGATTCTAGTCTTGGGCCGCTTGAGCTGCAACCGGCAACTTCGAGCTACTCGCGCTACTCGGGCCGGCGGCTCTGCCCGGCGGCAGCGGCCGGTAACTCAACCGCGCCCAATCTTACACGCCGTTCGGACGCCACCCTCGATTTTTCAACAACATATCCGGTTCGTTTGGTCAAAAATAGCACCCTGCAGTTTTGCTGAGCCGGCCCGATTGCCCACCCCTACTCAGCCGGCGGCGTCATTGCGCCGCACAACCTTTACAAGAACAACCAGCGTCCCGCGGCGGACGCCTGCTTACAGCCGACACGTTGTTTACATTGCAGACCGAATAGTGCTTCGGGGCGAGGCGATGGGACGGGTCTTCCCGCAGCAGGTTTAAGGTTAACGGCTAGTCTGTCCTTCCTTGACCACGATGAACTGGTCCGCCTCCACGCCGCCGAGGCGGTCAATGTGCCCGCTGGGCCAGCGTACTTCCAGCTGCTCGACTCTGCGGGCGGTGCCCAGCCCGAAGTGCTGCCGAAAGTCGCTCTGCGAAATATAGCTGGAGCCGCTCAGCACCTCTCGAAGCTGACGGCGTCCGCCGGCCGTCAGCACGATGCGGGCGCCGATGGCCGAGCGGTTGGAGCGCGTGCCCACCAGCTTCACGTTCAGCCAGTGGTGGCCACTGTGGTTGTCATTGCGCAGCAGCGACGGCGGCTCGCTCATGTTAAAAATCAGGACGTCAAGGTTGCCGTCGTTGTTGAAGTCACCAAAGGCGCAGCCACGGCTCGAGTGCGCCTCGAGCACGGCCCTGCCCGAAAGCTCCGTCACTTCTTCAAACGAGCCGTTGCCCAGGTTGCGGTAGACCACGCGCGGCGTCTTGAACTTGTACTCGGGATGGACTCTTTCTACTTCCGGGTAGACGCTGCCGGTGACGTGAAAAATGTCCAGCCAGCCGTCGTTATCGAGGTCGGCAAAATCCACTCCCCAGCACACATAGCGGGTGTTGACTGCCAGACCGGCGGCGTAGGTCACATCGTCAAAGAATTCTCCCTTCACGTTGCGGTACAGGATGGGGGTGTCATCGCTGAAGTGAGGCAAGAAGAGGTCCAAGTAGCCGTCGCCGTCGTAGTCGCCCACCCCGACCCCCATGTTGGCCTGTTCCTGGCCGTCGCCGTTCACGGAGCAGCCTGCTTCCATGCCGATTTCGGTGAAGGTGCCGTCGTGGTTATTGCGGTAAAGCAGATTCGGCGTGGAGTCGCACGCCACAAACAGGTCAGGCCAGCCGTCGTTGTTGTAGTCCAAAGCGACGGCGGTCAAGCCGTAGCGGCTGCCGCCTTTGAGGATACCCGACTTGGCGCTGACATCGGTGAAGGTGCCATCGCCATTGTTACGATAGAGCGTGCAGACGTCCCGCTTAAGCCCGAGAGGGCCACAATTGACCGGCACGTCGCGAAACTTGCAGTAACGGCTTGAGCCGCCGACAGGCGTGGCCGCCAAATCCAGGTCAATGTAGCGGCTGATAAACAGATCGAGGTATCCATCGCGGTCATAATCGACAAAGGTACATCCGGTGGCAAAACGCGTGCCGGACTCGCGGAGTCCCGCTTCCTTGGTCACCTCGCTAAAAGTGCCGTCGCCATTGTTGTGGTAGAGGACGTTAGTTCCATAGTAAGTCAAGAACAAATCGACATGACCATCGTTGTCGTAATCGCCCGCACAGACGCCGTAGCACCAGCCGGTCCTCTCGAGGCCGGCCTTAGCCGTCACCTCCGTAAAGGTTCCGTCGCGGTTGTTGCGGTAGAGGCGATTGGTCGGTGGCTGGCCGGCGGGAAAACCCTCGAGGCGAGTGCCGCTGGGCACGAAAATATCCAGCCAGCCGTCATCGTCGTAATCCAGGAAGGCAATGCCGGGTCCGTTCGCTTCCACAATATAGCGCTTGACGTACTCGTCGCCGTAGATGGCGGGAGCCGTCAGCCCGGCCGCCGGGGCAATGTCGGTAAAAGTAACCGGCCAGAGCCTCCCGGAAAATCGCGGCCGGGGCGCGGGCCGCACCCCCCGCGATGCCATTCCCTGCCCGTGGAGCGCCGCGCCAGGGAGGAAAAGGCCGGCCACTCCGGCTGCTCGCAAAAAGCTTCGGCGGGTGAGACGCATGCCGCTTACTCCGGAGGGTCGCTACTCTGGGGCTGAACCATATTCCCGAGGATTCCTGCGCGGATACTCTGCTGCTTCCTCCGCAGGTTGGTCTGAGCTTCCCGGTAGGCAGCGAGCTCTTTGGCTGCCTCGGCCCCCTGTCCCAAGCGGCGGTAAGCGAACGAGAGCTGATAGTGGGCATTGGGGTTCTCGGGCGCCACCTCCACGGCCCGCTTGAGCGGCTCAACTGCTTCCGGCGCGCGCCCCGCCGAGATCAGGGATTTCCCCAGCCCGATCAGCGCTTCGGCAAAGTCTGGGTCGATACTGGCCGCGCGCTGAAAATGCGCGATGGCTTCGTTCCACTGGCGGCTTTGGCGCGCCATCTCCCCCAGCTCATATTCAGCTGCGGCGTTGTGCGGATCCACCTTCAGCTCTTCCTCAAACTCCCGGCGCGCTTCGTCCACCGCGCTGGGATTCTTCGCGGCGGCCAAGAGGAGCTGGCCTAACTGGTAGTGAATGCCGGGCAAATTGGGTTTCAGGGAGAGCACCTTGTGGTACTCGGAGATGGCCTCATCCAGTTTTCCCTCGAAGGCCAATACCTCGGCATTGAATTGGTGCGCCTGGTAGGAGTCCGGAGCTGTGGCCAGGAGGCGCTGGGATGCCTGAGTGGACAGCTCGGAGTAGACATGGCTGGCCAGGTACAGTACCTCCGGATCGTCTGGATAGCTGGCGGTGAGGGAACGAATCCAGTCGACCGCCTGATCGGGCTGGTTCAGACTCATGGCGCAACGGACCGCCTCCGTGCCGATGCTTCGCTGGAGGGGGGGGTCCGTCGCGTGGGGGTAATCTTCACGAAGGTAAGGCAAAGCTTCCCGGCAACGGCCACTCTCCGCCAGGCTGAGCGCCAGAACGAAACGCGGGTAGGTCAAGGAAGGCTTTAACTTCAGGGCTTGGCGCGCCTGTTGAGCGGCGCCGTCCAAGCGCCCCAGGTGGTAGTACGCCAGAGCCAGGTTGGCGTGAACCTCCGCCGTCTCCGGGGTCACCTTCAGCAGCCCTTCGAGAGCTGCGGCGGCCTTCGCATATTCATTCTGGCTGAGCGCCTGGCGCGCTTCAGCAGCGAGAGCGGCTGCGGCTCCCCGCGAGCCGCCTCCGGCAGGCGGCACAGCTTGTGCATAGGCGGGCGGGACTTCGGCCAGCCCCAGCAGGAGGAGCACCAACCACCCCTGGTGCCCCCATTTCAACGAAAGGGCCCGCACGTTCGCTTTCGCGCCTGCACTTCGCCTCATCAGCCCCTATTGTGCCACATGGTCCGCCGAGGAGGGTCGAGGCGGTGCAAAAGTTTTTCGGCTGGATTATCAACGAAGCCAGCTCACCCAGTAAGGCAAGGACCACAAAGCGGCGGAGAGGAGCGCGGCCATCCAGAGGACGATTCGGCTCCACCGCGGTCCGAGCCGTTTACCGTAGGCCAGATAAAATCCCGCCCCCAGCGCGAGTACCGAGACCGGGAAGAGATAAACTCGATAGGCCGTCAACCTGACAGCCAGGCTTCCTCCTGCCAAGCCGGCGCCGGCAGAAAGCAGCACCAGCACTCATCAAAGATTGGGCAGCAAGGCGGTCGCCACCGCAAGCAAGCTTGCGCCCAGTGATTTGCCTCGATCTCTCATTCCGTTCTCCGCGCAGTGACTTCTTCTACTTCCCAACAGGCATTGGGACTTCCAGGTGCTTCGTTCCCAGCGTCTCGCGCATCCCCAAAGCTACTTGCAGGCCGGATAAGAGCGTCATGGCTGCCACCACTCGAATCGCGGCCGGCATGCCCAGCGCATCGGCCACGATGCCGGAAATCAGGGCACCAAGGGCATAGCCCAGGTCGCGCCAGAAGCGGTAAATGCCCATGCACGTGGCGCGCCAGTCCGGGTAAGCGACGTCGCTGATAGCTGCCAGCAGTGTCGGGTAGACCATCGCCGTGCCGACTCCCTGTAGCAGCGCCGCAAGGATCCAGGCCGGGTAAGCGCGAATCGTAACTGTTAGCCAAATTGCCGCCGCTTGTACGATCATTCCGCTGGCAATCAGCCACTTTCGTCCCCAACGGTCGCTCACGGGTCCAGTGACTATCTGCAGGAGGCCCCAGGCGGCAGGGTACACGGCCTTGATGATCCCAATCGCCGCTACACCGAGGCCGAGGCTGGAGAAAAACAGCGGATAGATGCCCCATGACATCCCATCGTTGAGGTTGTTCACCAGGCCCGCCTGGCTGCAGGAGAACATATCACGGTCGTTCCACGAAACCAGCGCGAAGACTTGGCGCAGCCCGGGAGGCCTGCCGCTGGTCACGACGCCTCGGGGCAGGTCGGGCATGTGCAACCTCGCTTCCAGCGCCGCGTGAGCCCGAGTCTCTTTCGCAAACAAGAGTGAGAGCAGGAGACCGGCGAGGGCTACGCCGATACCCAGGTAGAAAGGCTGCGGCCGCAGTTGGTAGATAGAGGCCAAGTAACCGGTGATCCAGGCCGTGAATCCGACGGCTGCGTAGCCCGCAAACTCGTTGAGCCCGAGCGCAAGGCCCCGCTGCCTGGGCCCTACAAGATCCACCTTCATAATCACCGTCATGGACCAGCATAGCGCCTGGTTGACGCCGAGAAGCACGTTGGCAACATCGAACCAAAACCAGCGGCGGGCGACGATGATGATGAAGGGAACCGGCAAGCCGAACAGCCATCCCAAGACCAGTACCGGTTTGCGTCCAGCCTTTTCTGAGACACGGCCCGCAAACAGATTACAGACTGCCTTGGTCACCCCGAAGCTAACAATGAAGGAACTGATCGCCGTCTTGGAAACGAGGCCAAACTCCTTCTCGCCAATCAGCGGGACCACCGTTCTCTCCAGGCCCACCATCATGCCCACGAAGGCGTTGATCAACACCAGCAGCGAGAACTGGCCGAGGTTCTCCCGCAGCCCTAAGCGGATCGGTGGGATGCTCTCCGGCCCGGCGAGCGGGCTGCTTAACCCGTCCTGCTGGGACCCAAGGTTGGCAGCCGAGCCGCGGGCAGACATTAGCTCTCCGGTGGTAAGCCCAGATTGGCGGCGCGGATCGCGGCCGCCTGGGCGGGCGGCGCTGGGATGTTCTCCAACATGTAGCGCACAAAGGCGTCCCGGTCCTCGAGCCGGAAGGCCCAATTGAACCGGCGCTCGAACCCGATGGTTGAAGTTGGCTTCCCACTGAGCGCGCGTCCGCAGACTGAGCCAGCAAAAGCCCCAGGCAGCACCTCGATGTAATCGGGAAGCGCCTTCAGCTTTTGCACGCTGTCGAAAAGGGCTTGCGCCCCCTCTTCCGCACCGGAGGCGAGTTCCGTCCGTCCCAGGTCGCCAATCATCAGGGTATGTCCTGTGAGCACGAACCACGGCTCGGGCCCGCGAGTGTTGTCCGTCACCAGCAGGCAGATGTGTTCGGGCGTGTGGCCCGGAGTATGCAGAATCCGGGCCTGGACGTTACCGAGGCCCAGAACAGCGCCCTCCTCTACCCCGAGGAAGTCGTAGCGGGCCGGTGCGCTGGCGTGCAGAACATACTCGGCATCCGCCAATTGGGCGAGCTTGCGGCCGCCCGAAAGGTGATCGGCATGAACGTGGGTGTCGATGACGTAGCGGATTCGCAGCCCGTTCGCCTCGGCGGCGCGCAAGTAGAACTGAGGATCATCCAAGGGGTCGCACACGGCGCCCAGCGCCTTTCCGCCTCAGCCAAAGAGATAGGAAACGGCTACGACCGGCGATGTGTGGAGAAACTGGCGGAGAATCATACCCAACTCCGACCGCTGCTCATGGCACGCCCGGGCCGGCCTCCACGGGCAGGTGCCGGCTCTTCCACTCCGGGAATCCTTCCCGCAGGCGGACGGCACGATAACCGCGGGAGGAGAGCACGGCTACCGCCTCGTCGGCAAATACACAATAAGGGCCCCGGCAATACGCCACGATCTGCTTGCGGCGGGGAATTTCCTTCAAGCGGGCTTTCAACTCCGCTAGGGGGATGGATCGCGCTCCGGCAATATGGCCGGCCTCGTACTCCTGACGCGGCCGCACATCCAACACCCATACGGCCTTCTCTCGAATTCGCCGGAGAAGCTCCTCACAGCTGATCGGTTCGAGCCTCTGGCGCGAAGTGAGATAGGCATCCACCAGGCGCTGGACCTCCGCCAGGTGCTTTTCGCCCAGGCGGCGGAGCACCCGGCACAACGTCAGCACGTCCTCGCTGGCCAAGCCGTAGTACGCGTAAAGTCCGTTCCGCTTTACGCTGACCACGTTGCATCGCCGCAGCACCTGCAAGTGCTGCGACGCGTTAGCCACCGAAAGTCCCGCTTCGCGCGCCAGGTCCTCGACAGTGCGAGGCGCTTGAGCCAGCAGCTCCAGAATCTCCAGGCGGTGGCCATTGGCAACGCTCTTGCCAATGCGGGCGAACTGTTCAAACAGCTGGTCCTTGAACTCACGCTTGTGTGCCCCGTTCATCTCCGATTATTCAATAGAATACTTGAGCATTTGTCAAGGACACCCCTTCGCTCCGCGCCCGAGATGGTGCCGGCTTCCCGCCCGCCTTCCAGCGGCCAGAGAGACGCCGGTAAGCCAGCGCGAACCGTGGAAGGCCCTTTACAGGTATACTCGCAAGCGTCGTGGCCGGCGCTGGTCCTTTGTCGGGGGCAGTCGGCCACCACTCCGCCTGAAAGTGCCCGGTTCACCTCCGGGCTCAATCAGGCCGACGTCGGAGGCCCTCCTCGGGCCAGAAAGGAGCCTTTAGGTGCACTCTCGGCTAACTTCGCTGCTCTGGATGCTTCTTGTACTCCCTCTACCCGCTCCTCCAGCCAGATCGGACTCGGCGAACCGCCAACCTGGGCTGCGGTTCGAAGTCTCCTTTCCGGCAGAGCTAAGCCCCACCCCGCTGGACGGCCGGCTTCTCCTGGTGATTTCCAAAGACGACCGAGCCGAGCCGCGCTTCGAGGTCAGTGACAACGCCACCACCACCCAGCAGATCTTCGGCGTGGACGTCAATGCCCTGCCCCCGGGCGTTCCCACCACCATTGACCGCGAGGTGCTCGGCTATCCGCTGGCGAGCCTCGCGCAGATTTCCCCAGGCGACTACTACGTGCAGGCGGTGCTCAACATCTATGAGACGTTTCACCGCGCAGATGGCCACACGCTGAAATTGCCCATGGATCACGGGGAGGGCCAGCAGTGGAACCGCAAGCCCGGGAACCTTTACAGCAAGCCCCAACACCTGCACCTGGATCCCTCACGGCCGGGAGGTCGGGTTCGCCTCTCGCTTACGGAGAAGATCCCGCCTATTGAGCCGCCCCAAGATACCAAATACGTGAAGCATTTGCGGGTGCAAAGCCAATTGCTGACGCGATTCTGGGGACGTCCCATCGAGCTGGGCGCGCTCGTCCTGTTGCCCGAGGGATGGCAGGAGCATCCGGATGCCCACTATCCCCTGCTGGTCTATCAAGGCCACTTCAGTCACGATTGGGAGGCCGGCGTAGAATTTCGCGAGACGCCACCTACACCCGACCTGAAGGGATATCAGCTGACGCAAGCCCAGTACGCATATAAGTTTTATCAGGACTGGGTGTCAGGACGGTTGCCGCGCATGATTATCCTCTGCATCCAGCACGCGAATCCCTACTACGATGACTCCTACGCGGTCAACTCGGCCAATCTCGGCCCTTACGGCGACGCCATTACCCAGGAGCTAATCCCCGAAGTGGAACGCCGCTTCCGCGCCCTGGGCCAGCCTTGGGCGCGGGTTCTTTATGGCGGGTCCACCGGGGGATGGGAAGCGCTGGCAGACCAGGTGTTCTACCCTGACTTCTTCAATGGCGCTTGGGTTTTCTGCCCGGACCCGGTGGATTTTCGAGCCTACCAGCTCATCAACCTCTATGAGTACGCCAACGCCTTCTATCTCAGCGCGCCCTGGGGCCGCATCCCGATTCCCTTCTCGCGTAAGACGGATGGAACCCCCACTTCCACCTCGGAAAGCGCCACGCGCTACGAGCTGGTGTTGGGGACCAAAGGGCGCTCTGCGGAGCAGCTCGACATCTGGCAGGCCGTCTTCGGTCCGGTGGGCGACGATGGCTATCCCAAGCCCATCTGGGACTACCGAACGGGCGAGATTCATCATGACGTTGCCGAATACTGGCGGGAACACTACGACTTGGGTTACATCATGCGGCGCGACTGGAAGACGCTGGGTCCGAAGCTGGTTGGCAAGCTCCATTTCAGCGTGGGGGAAATGGACACCTATTACTTGAACAATGCCGTTCACCTGCTGGAGGATTTCCTGAATAGCCCCCAGAATCCCTACCGGATCGCCGACTTCGACTACGGGCCGCGAATGCCCCATTGCTACACCGGCGACCCGAACGTTCCGGTTTCGATCAGCCGCTTGACCATCCACCAGCGACTCATGCCGGCCATGGCCGAGTGGATGGAGAAGACCGCCCCCAAGAACGCGGACCTCCAAAGCTGGAAATACTGAGGGGCACCGACCGTACCCTGGGCGAGTGAGGGCGGCGCCTGCCAGGCGCGGAGCCCGCGACGCTAGCCCAGGGCCCTCATCCTAAGGCTTCCCGCCCGGTTCGTCGTGCTGCCCTGGCACTCCGGGTGACCGGGGCTCTGTAGGAGAGCAGCTGGCCCGTGTCGCCTTCCCAAGACGGCAGCTAGGGCTGCTGACCACGGTCGCCGCGCCAGCTTTGCGGCGAGCGCATAATTCGCTGGACGTTTCGACGGCGATGTTTCAAGCTGAAAGTCCGCCCTCGCAAAACCGGCGGAACCTCAAATTCGAAGGCGATTCCCATGCCCCTCTGTCAGGCAGTGATTCTGGCAATGGTTCAGGGCCTAACCGAATTTTTGCCGGTTTCCAGCACCGCGCACCTGGTCCTTTTCCCCTGGTTCGCGCATTGGCATGATCCGGGGCTCACGTTTGATGTGGCGCTGCACGCTGGCACGCTGATGGCCGTGCTGGTCTACTTCTGGCGCATGTGGATGAGGATGCTGGCTGCCGTCACGGGTCTGAGCGGCAACGATCCCGGAGCCCGCGAGAATCGGCGGCTGTTCGGGTACCTCGTCCTCGGCACGATTCCCGCCGCGCTGGCAGGATACAAGTTCGAGCGCCTGGCGGAGAACCAGTTCCGCAGCCCCACCGTCATCGGAATCGCGCTGATGGCCGTTGCCCTACTCATGTGGGTGGCCGAAGCGGTGAGCCGGCGAAACGAAGAGGATTTGAGCCAGGTCACTTTGGCTGACGCGGTGGCCGTGGGTGTCGCCCAGGCGTTGGCGGTTATCCCAGGCGTCTCGCGTTCCGGGATCACCATGACCGCCGGCCTCTTCGCCGGCATGGATCGCGAAACCTGCGCTCGCTTCTCTTTCCTGCTTTCCACGCCCATCATCGCTGGAGCAGCACTCAAGAAGGGACTCGAGATCCGGCACGAAGGACTTCCCCCTGAAATGCGCCTGCCGTTCGCCGTGGGGATTATCGTCTCCGCGCTAGTTGGCTATGCGGTGATCGGCTGGCTGATCCGGTATCTGGAACGGCGAACGTTCAAGCTGTTTGTGATTTACCGGCTGGCCCTGGGCATTCTGGTCCTGGTGCTGGGATGGGTTGCCAAGCCGAGTATCCACTGACGGCAACTCGGTGGTCTGCGGATGATCCAAGCGCGGCGTTCGTCGGCGGGCGCCGGTGCTAGAGCAGGAGCAAGCGATGAGCGACCCGGCGGCACTTCAGCGATACGCGAAGTTGGGCAGCTTGCCAGTACTCAAGCCAAGGCCGTCTTCCCGCGCAAAGGTCGGTACCCGCTGGAGCTATGGGGCCACTGCACGCTGGGCCGGCTCCAGCCGGAAGGAGAACTTGCGATCGACAGCCTCGTGGACCTTGCCGTCGACTTCAACGTACGGATAGATGAAGTAATTGAGAGGCGGGCCGTCCTGCTTCGGCTCGAGCGTCAGATCGCGGCCGATGGTGAATTGGACGCGGTTGGCGTCAACCGTGCCGAAGAAGTAGTCGTGTTTCGCCGGATTTTTCCAGGCTTCCGAGATATCCACCGGAACCCATCCCAAGCCGTTCAGGTAGAATTCGGCCCAGCAGTGGTATCCGGGGATCTCGCCTTCTCCGTCGGGTGAAGTGGGGGGCAGAGGCAAGCCGATTTCGAAGCGAGCGGGGATGCCCTCGGCCCTCATCATCGAAATGAAAAGCGAATGGAAGTCCGTACAGTTACCGCGCTTAGCATCACAAGCCCATAAGGAATCACCGCGGCCCCATCCCGTGCCTGACTTGTCGTATCGCAGAGTGCGAAAGACATAGTCGTAGAGGGCGTAGGCCTTTTCCACCGTTCCCTCCTTGCCCCGGGTGTTTTCCTCCGCTAGGTCCTTCATCTTGCCATCGATCGGCACCAGGCGGTCCGGCTGCAAAAACCGGCTGAGGCTCACCCGCTCGATCCGGGGACGGCGGTCAAAACGAACCAGGTCGGCGTAGCCCCCGCGGGAATATTCCCGGCGTGTCACCTCAAACTCCAGGCGAAACGTAGCCGAAAAAGCCTCCGGATGGCGCATCTCCGCGTAGAGCATGCGGTTGCCGTACTGCCGCTCCTGAGTCACTCGGACGGGCACCGGACTCCCTACCTTCGTTACTTTAACCGTCTGGTTGGCGTCAGAGATCGCCAAGGGCATCCAGACACGTACCACGCCATCGCGCGGGGAAAGGTCTTTCACGGTCGCTTCGTAGACCAGGTGAAACCTGCGCACTTTAGGGTCCGTCATTGACTGGGCGATGGCCGCAGAGTTCGCTCGACCGGCCTCAGCAGCCAGCAGCATTGGAAGCCCGCAAAGGCTCAGCAGTACAGAGTACCAGCGCTTGATCATGATGGTTGTCACTCCTAAACATCTTTAGATTCCCCTCGATTGCTCGGCGTCGCGGCCCGTCAAGGCACAGTGTCTCCGACGCTCACGTGCAAGACGACCGATGCGGACGGTCCGTGAGTCGGCCCCCTGCTGGATCCGGCCGGTCAGCTCCCTCTCGCTCTGGAATGGTTTCGTGAGCAACTTTCCCCACGCCTTTGTGTTCTAATGAGGTGCGGCTGGGAGGTATAACTGTCAGGGCACGGGAGAAACAATGCAAATGCTCCGAAGAGTCAGCCATCCCATCCGCCTAACCTGTCTGCTATTCCCACTGCTTGGCTTGGCCGCCTGCGGCGGGTCGACCCCCTCCAATCCCCCGGGTTCAGGCAATGGCAACGGTGGAAGCGGGGGAACAGGCACCGGTAGCATGGACGTCATTCAGCACATCGTCTTCATCATCCGCGAGAATCGCACTTTCGACAACTACTTTGGCACATATCCGGGCGCCGAGGGTACGACCACCGGCACCCTGAGTAACGGTCAGGTCATCAACCTGGCTCACACGCCTGACGTTACGCCTTGCGACCCTTGCCACGACTATCACTGCGCCCGCGAGGCAATTGACGGCGGCAAGATGGACAATTTTACTCCCTTGTCGGCTTGCAAGGTCAATGGCGTGCCCATTTCTTACTCCCAGCTGCTGCAGCAGGACATCCCAAACTACTGGACCTACGCCCAGCAGTTCGTCCTGGCCGACCACATGTTCTCCTCCCTCGAAGGTCCCAGTTTTCCCAACCACCTGTATACCGTCGCCGCGCAGTCGGGTGGCGTTATCAATAACCCCTATTCCTTGACGAATGGCCCGCCCGTTTGGGGTTGCGACGCGGACGACACGACCCGGGTGGAGGTGATGAATGCACAGGGAAACACACAGCGTGTCTTCCCTTGCTTCGACTTCCAGACCTTGGCGGACAGCCTCCAGAGCGCCAACGTAAGCTGGAAGTACTATGCACCCGGCTACGGCCAGAGCGGCTACATCTGGTCAAGCCTTGACGCCATCAACCATATCCGGAACACAAGTCTTTGGAACAACGTGCTCCCGGACACTCAATTCGCCGCCGACGCGCAGAGCGGACAATTGCCCGCCGTCAGCTGGCTGGTGACGAGCTTTATGAAGAGCGAGCATCCGCCGGCCAGCACCTGCCGGGGTGAGAACTGGACGGTTCAGCAGATCAATGCGGTGATGCAAGGCCCGGATTGGAATTCCACCGCCATTTTCGTCACCTGGGACGACTTTGGCGGCTTCTACGACCACGTGCCGCCGCCGCAGCTTGACATTTATGGCCTGGGTCCGCGCGTCCCCCTGCTCATCATCTCGCCCTACGCCAAGAGAGGCTACCTCTCTCACACCCAGTATGAGTTCTCCTCCTTTCTTAAGTTTGTTGAAGAGCGCTTCCATCTGGCGCCCCTCACCGCGCGCGACAGAGCGGCCAACGACATGACCGACAGCTTCGACTTCACCCAGCAGCCGCTCCCGCCGCTGGTCCTGCAGACGCGCAACTGTCCCTGAGGAGTTGGTCTCACCGCAGTAACCGCGTCAAGAGGCCGGCGCGGCGCGAGCGGCCATCGGAAAGGACTGCGGCCCGCGCAAGGCCGCAGTTATACCCTACTCTCCAGTCCCTGCAAGATCCACCACTTGGGGACTGTTGGTGGCGTTGTGGGTAACAATCAGGGTTGCTGCGCGGGTCCCGCTCTGGCTCGGAGTAAAGGTTACGCTCACCGTGCAGCTGGCTCCCGCCGCCAAAGAATTCGGGCAGGTGTTCGTCTGCGCGAAATCGCCATAGGTGCTCATGCTGTTGATCGTCAAGGCGGTCATTTGGTTGTCTGGGATCGTGACGGTTTTGGGCGGGCTTGTGGTGCCTATCTGCTGCTTCGAGAACGTCAGGGACGTCGGATTGACGCTCACCGGTCCGATACCCGAGCCGGTCAGACTGACCACCTGAGGACTGTTGCTGGCGCTGTCGGGTAAACGCTACCGTGATGAGGCCGTGGCTCCCGCGGCCAAGCCTGTCCCGCAGGTATTGGTCTGAGAAAACTCGCCGGTCGCCACGATCTTGATGTTCGAGAGGCTGTTGCGGTTGTTCGTCAGCCGTAGCGTTTTGGGGAGCGCTCCGAGTGTTCGCGAACCCGACCGATCGCTACTGAGCACTTAGGTCTAGACATGCCGTGCCAAGATGTTCAGTCATTTGAAAGTGAAGCCGAACGAGCCGCTTGGTCCGCGACGACCTCTGGAAGTGTCGCGCAATGTGGAAGAATGCCCCACTTTCACGCAACACGGACCCTGAACGCCTTTAGTACCTTCGTAAGTAACTCACTTTAAATATATTAAAAAATTATTCATATCCCTCTCACCCATATCCATAGTCTCAATCTGCTGAGCTAACCTCGTTTTTGATGGGCAAGTAAGACCGCTGCCAGACCGAGCACCGCAGGTGGAACTCAACAGGGGCCACAGGCCGCCAAGGAACACCTCCAGCTCCGCTCCACCTTCGCGGGAAGTTAACACCTCACGACGTTGACTGGGAACGTAACGGCTTGTCGGATGGAAAGGAGAACGGATCCAATGCCGAAGCCCAGGAAGAGAAACGCGGCCCGGGCATCCAGGCAAGCGTCGTGGCTCACAACCCTCGTTTTGGTCGGCAGGTCGCTCCAAGCCGGGCCAGCTGCAAACTCCGTCCCTGACCACCGGCTCGACCAGCCCGCTCCGCCCTTTTGGATCCGTTACGATCGTCGCAAGGGCACCTTAGAGGTCCGTAACCCCCGGATTGAAACGTCATCTTACGCCGCCAGCGGCGCCGGACCCGCTCCACCGCAAGCGCCGAAACTCGACGAAGCTCAGCTCGCCAACAAAATGTTTGACCCAGCCAATCGAGCTTTACGGGTCTATGCGGTGGCATCCGGCGGAGGCAGCCAGGCCACCGGCTACAGTCCCCTTTTTGCTATCTTCAACCTCACATTCGATACTGCCAACAACGCCCTACGCGTGAACTGTATCGCCGGTTGCGGCATGACCTTCGGTACGGACATCAGTGCTATCGACCCAACCCATCAGAAAGTAGTCGGTCTGCAAGGCCGGCCGATCTCCAGCACCGCCCCTGCCTCAAGCAACCAGTTTCTGGGCTGGAACAGTACCTCCTCACAGTGGCAGCCACAGCAGCCTAGCTTTGCCAACCTGAGTGGGACTATTTCGATTCCAAGCCAGCTTTCAATCTTTGGTGCTTCCGGGGCCTCCCATGCACCCGGTGCTGTACCTGATCCTGGGGCAGCGGCTGGAACGTCTCGTTTCCTTCGCGAGGATGCTACATGGAATCAGGTGAGTTTTGCTGCGCTCGCGGGGACGGCAAGCGCTTCCCAGCTGCCTAATCCGACTGGGGATGTGACGGGGACTTATGCAGCAACGACAGTAACGGGATTGCACTTTGGCGCTACGAGCATTCCGATTTCGAGCACAGCCCCTGCCTCTGGCCAGTGCTTGCAGTACGATGGCACGAATATTGTAGGTGGGACTTGTGGTAGCGGTGGAGCACCAGGTGGGACTAATGCGGCGGTGCAGTTCAACAACTCCGGCGCGTTTGGTGGTGATGCGACGAACTTCACCTATAACTCAACCAGCCACACCCTGACCGTCACCGGTACCGTAGTCGCGAACAGCTTTACAGCGACCGGCAACACAACGGGTTGCATTCAACTAAGTCCGGCTAATTCAGCCAACTACAGCCAGATCTGTGCTGCAACCAGCCTCGGAAACAATACAACCTGGACTTGGCCTGCCACCGACGGCAGCAACAACCAGGTGCTTACCACCAACGGCACAGGAGTGTTGACCTGGAGCACGCCTTCTGGCGTGACCTTCGGTACGGACATCAGTGCTATCGACCCAACCCATCAGAAAGTAGTCGGTCTGCAAGGCCGGCCGATCTCCAGCACCGCCCCTGCCTCAAGCAACCAGTTTCTGGGCTGGAACAGTACCTCCTCACAGTGGCAGCCACAGCAGCCTAGCTTTGCCAACCTGAGTGGGACTATTTCGATTCCAAGCCAGCTTTCAATCTTTGGTGCTTCCGGGGCCTCCCATGCACCCGGTGCTGTACCTGATCCTGGGGCAGCGGCTGGAACGTCTCGTTTCCTTCGCGAGGATGCTACATGGAATCAGGTGAGTTTTGCTGCGCTCGCGGGGACGGCAAGCGCTTCCCAGCTGCCTAATCCGACTGGGGATGTGACGGGGACTTATGCAGCAACGACAGTAACGGGATTGCACTTTGGCGCTACGAGCATTCCGATTTCGAGCACAGCCCCTGCCTCTGGCCAGTGCTTGCAGTACGATGGCACGAATATTGTAGGTGGGACTTGTGGTAGCGGTGGAGCACCAGGTGGGACTAATGCGGCGGTGCAGTTCAACAACTCCGGCGCGTTTGGTGGTGATGCGACGAACTTCACCTATAACTCAACCAGCCACACCCTGACCGTCACCGGTACCGTAGTCGCGAACAGCTTTACAGCGACCGGCAACACAACGGGTTGCGTCCAGCTCAGCCCATCCGGCTCGGCGAATTTTGTTCAGCTGTGCTCGCCCACTAGCTTAGGTGGCAATACCACTTGGACCTTACCAGCCAGTGATGGCACGAATGGTCAGGTGCTCGTCACGTCCGGCAATGGGGTGCTGAGCTTTGGTCAGGTGCAGCAGATTGTGATTTCGAAGAAAGCAACGGCCACATTGAGTGCCAACCAGCTAGTAAAGCTCGATACAGCCACCGCCGGCAATGTGGTTGTGACGGCCACCACCGATACCACGAATTTCATTGGGTTCACTGCGGGCCCCATCAGCGCCGGGACGGCTGGCCCGATCATCGTTGCCGGGGAGGCTACTGGCATCCTGGGCACAGGAACCTGCTCAGTAGGACAGTTTGTGATTGTGGATACGACCACAGCAGGGGATGTGAAGTGCACTAACACGTTTACAGCGGGCACCATCATTGGATTTGCCGAGACCTCCCAGAGCACCGTGGGCGGCACCTTGACGGTACTGATTGACAAGCGATGAAACGGCCGGACTGGAGCTTCGTCGTGGTCTTCTTGACGGCTGTGCTGGCCTTTGCCTTGCCTTTCTTGCTAGCCCATGCCTTGGTGAAATGGCTTGTGAGGGCAGTGTTAGAGCGATGAAACGTTGGTTAGCCATTCTATTGCTTTCGGAAGCGGCTGCGCTGGCGCAGACGGCACCTACCTATGACTTCTACGGAGGCCTTGAAGGCGCCGCTTGTCCAACTACGCCTACGCCCTTCAGCCAATTCAGTGGTTCACAGTACTTTCAAACGGCTTCGGCTTTTACTTCGAATAGCTTCCAGGTCAGTTCGATCACCGAAACCAATGGGCAGAACCTGCAAGTGGGAGAAGAGCTAACCATCAGCTCGGCCACTGGACCCGTCACGCCCATTCAAGTAACCGGCGAATCGACGGGGTGCGGTTCCGGGGTCACGACTTGCAAGTATACGCTGGCCCATTCGAGTGTGCTGCCTAATAGCATTAAAGTGTTGGTGGGTGGTACGGAAGTAGCCAATGTGCAGTACCAGGCCGTCTACGGAGAAGGGGCTAACCTAGGACAGATCACTGGGCATGCCACGCCACAGCTTAACACCTCGCAAATGTTCCTCTCACTAGCCTTTGCCACAGTAACCAGCGGGGCAGTGACCGTGAATTACCAGTACGAGCCCGCTGAGGTGGTGCAGATTAGCGCTATCAGTGGTACTGGTCCCTACACCATTACCACATCAACCCCTCTGAAGAATACGCATGCCAATGGCGACACAATCAGTCTGGGCTACTTCCGCACGGCCAAGATTAGGGGCAACAAATGGACCATGTGCGATCCCTTAAACCATCCTTTTCTCGTGAAAGGGATTTGGGACATCACCTTTGATGCCAACAACCATTACCACCAGGGAGCACCCCCAAGCGCCCAATATTCCGTATCGACAACGCTCACGCAGAATGTGTCTTGCGGCACCTTCCCATGCGTCCAGACCGTGGGAGTAGCATCGACGACGGGCATCGTAGCCGCGCCGGGTATGGTGCTGGATGTGAATGACCTGTCAACATGGACCAACGCGAATAGTAAGGTGTACGCTCTGGGTGATCAGATTGACGATTCGAATGGCAACATTGAGCAAGTGGTGGCCGTGGATTCAGGGTGGTACGGCCAGCCGGGCACCACGCAACCCACTTGGCCAACAACGGTAGGGGCTACGGTGCATGATGGGGCGACTGGCAAGGGCCTGACGTGGAAGCTCATCATCCTGGGTACAGGCAACAAAGAAAAGATTACAGTAACCGGGGTGAATCAGCTAGCAAGCACGATTACGGCTAGCTTTACGAAGTCTCATTCGGCGGGAGAGCTCTTGCAGTGCTGCAACTCGGCGGATGTAGCCAACGGGAAGTACAGCCGCATTTCAGGGCTGAATGCCGGACTCGAATTGCAGTATCCTAGGTATGCGCAGTGGGGATTCAATGCCGTGCTGCCCTTCAGCACGGTTCCCTACCCCAACCGGCAGAATACGGACAGCCTATGGGACTCACCCGACGGCACGAACCCGTTCAAATGGGCCTATTTCTTTCAGACGCAGGATGGGTCTGAATCGCGGGAAAACAAGTGGGGTTACGCACCGGATATTTTGCTAGCGGCAGAGAATACGGGCGGGCAAGAGAACGTCCATTTCTCTGACTTCTTCAATGCGCCGGTTGTCAGAGCATTTGTGGCCGGGAATGCCACTTGGAATGGCAAGCCGGCCGAAAACCCCTGGCTGCTGGGCTACATGCACGACGAGACTGACTACGCGGCCGGGTTTGGCGAGGCCGAGCACTTCATTACCTGGGCAGCGCCCAATTTTGCTAACATCAACTACGGCTCAACGGTGAAACGCGCATCACCTTACAACAGCTATAACTCCACGGGAGGATCCAGTTCGCCTTCGCAGGACAATAAGTTCTACACGAAGTTTGCCTTCAGCCAGTGGCTGCAAGGGCGGCTTGATCCGCTGCTGTTCCCCACGCAAGCTAGCACTTCAACGCCTAACATTGCGTCCATTTCGTGTTCAGGGCCGAACGTAGTGGTGACTTTCCGAAGCTCGTGGCTAGGCTCGCATCTAGACCCGTTTACGCCCGGGGAGCTCGTAACGGTGTTTGGCACCACCAATTACAATACGCCCGACGGGACACCTGCCACCGTAGTGACGGCCGTTCAGGGATCGCACCAGGTGACACTGAGCTATGCTACGAGCCCTTGCCCAGCCGCCATGGAGACGACCGGAGTGATGGCTGGCGGTCCCGGATACCAGGTCATTGGCACGCTCAATAAAGCATGGACGGCTAATTCTACCTCTCCTAGCTACACGACGTTTGGATCGAGTGGCACATCTACCAGCGGGGCATCGGTCAATTGCACGGGTACCTCATGCAGTGCGACGCTTGGCCCTAATGTTGATCCCGGGTCACTACAGATTGTGGCTTCGAATGGCACACTCAGCTATGTAGTGGCCGGCGATGATGGCGCCGGTAACATCAAGAGCTTTCCGAGCTTTTCCACCAGCCTGACGGCTGCCGTACCTTCACCCTGCAATGCTCCCTGCAGCCTCACCCTGGCGAGCACCAATGGCAACGTGCTGCCCGTCGGGCTGGTGCTTAAGATTGGTTCAGAATACGGGAAGATAACCGGGGAAACGGCACAGATTGGGACGTCCGTAGGGCCGAATATTTCGACGGTGCAGGTCACCAGCCTCGCCGGCGGGGAGGCTAGTGGCACGGCTGTGACTTCAGCCATCTACCTCACAGCTGGCTCGGTGACTTACTCCACCGGTGCCATCTCTCTGACACTGAATGCTACCCTGCCAACGGGTTGGACGCTGACAGCCAACTACCACTCAAATGGTTGGGGGAATGGTGGCACCGGCATCTTGGATGAGACCCATGCGAGCACTGCGGACGGTGGGCCAGCGTGGATGGGCTTCTCCGTCGATTGCATCGATGGGCCAACTACTGCTGGCGCTACAGCATGTGCCGGCACGCCATCCTATGGCAGTGCAACCTACCAGCGCGATATGGATGGGTTCCATCAGGCCTATGCTGCCTACTACACCCGAAACTACCTGGAGGCTATGCGCACCGTAGCGCCCCACGTGGCAGTAGTGGCGGGCTACCGACACATGGGGGGCCGAGCAGCTCCAGCTCGAGCAGGCCAAATTCGCGCTTTCGGCTCCTTCGTCGATATTGGGCAGGGTGATGTCCAGTACCTGTTCTGCACGAATCGCGCCCCCAATTGCCCAACGCAGACGAAGTTTGGGTCGTCGACGCAGCTGCCCACGGGGCCACTATTCTCTAGCGACCCTCAGCTCGATGCGTGGAACTTCACCATGTACTACTTCGGCGACAAGCCCTTCTTCGACTACTGGCAGCAATCAGCAACACCCGACTCTGGATTCAACCGGCAGACGATTGATTGCAACAGCTCGGGCAGCTCAGCGTGGGATTCTCCCACCCAGCTAGACCGCGCTATGCGCTTGCAGCAGCGGCTGTACTACACAGCCTTCGCGCCATCTGTGAACGGGACAGGGCAAGGAATTGGTGAAGGGTGGTGGTCACCCTACGATACAGCCCTCCTGAACCAGTTCTGCAACTTCGGCATTGCCAGTGAGAATGACAACTTGTACGACGGCTCCGAAGCCACTCCCAATCCACCCAACCCCCAGGTGGTAGCCGGCTACACGTTTACCGCTATCCCAGAATGGAGGGCCTGGGGAGACTTGCTCCACCCGGTGCGCAATGGGTTCTGGGCCGCCGAAAATGCCATGATCGGTGCGGCCAGTACCAAGACCCAAGGCACCGGGAAGCTTAACCTCGCCGGGCAGGTGCGCGTGCCATAGACGAAAAAGGATGGGAACAACCATGGTTTCTCCACCTGACCACCCCACATCCCGCCCGGCAGACTGGGGCGCCAACAACAAATGCTTTTATCCGTCCCCCATAGGCGGGACTTACCCACAGATTCTGCTATAGAGCCCAACAAACTCCACCCCGCGAGTTTATCCTAAAGAGGTGAGAGAAATGCGATCACAGTCCTTCATCGACAGCAGTTACCGACCTGGCATGGAATGTAATCGACCGGGCAAACCGAAACCAGTGATGCCCGGGCTTGGCTTTGGTGTTGAGGTGCGAAGGAAGGATAACGGGAACCTAGTAGGATACCTGCACGCGAACTGCAAGGACGCGTGGGTCAGCAAACACGGCGAGGCCAACTATTCATTTCAGCCGTTTTGAGGATCCGACCGCGACGTTCGCGTGGGAAAGGGCTTGTGCGGACCCTGCCACCAGCGAGTTTGCGAAGGAGGAGCGCAATCACAGTGCAGTTGGGTGCGTTATGCTACAAGGAAAACTCTCGCGTGAAGAAGCTCTTGAGGAGTACATCGTTTACAGGAAGCGGCTGCGCGAGCTTCTTGACTTAGCGCAGATCGCCAGGGACATTAAAGAGGGCAAGTACCAACCCCGGGACCTGAGGGGACGCGGGCCTGACAGGTTCTCGCACGCCGTCGGTAACGCGCTCGTGGGACTGTTCGCCAGCCTGATTGACCCTCAAGAGCACGCCCTGAACGTTTTTGACGTTTGGGTCGTCCTGTTTCCCGAGAAAAAGGACCGGATCACGGAGACCTGGAAGACGGTCGAGCCGCATGTTCAGCTAATCAGGGACTATCGGAACGACATTGTCTGTCACGCCAACAAGAATCTTCGAAGGCAAGCGCAAACCTATCTCAATTACCATAAACATTTCCGTCAAATCGTAGAAGCAATGCAAAAGGTAAGCCATTTGGCGGCGGAGCTTCTGCGTGACGAGCCGAGCGCGCTTCCGAAGCTTCGCTCTGAGATGGAAGCGATCTTAGACCAAGCCCTGGCTCCGCCCGTGACGGACCTCCATGCGAACCAAAGTCAAGTCATCACGGAGCTGAAGCGATACTTTCTTCCGGAAGAGTGGCAGCGCGATTCCGGCCTGCCGGATTAATGGCTTCAAGCTGCGCCCGGAGCCAATTGACGATTTCTTGCGCGTTGCGCCAGTCGCGCATCTGCTGGCAGTAACGCAGCCGCTCTTCGCGGATATGTTCCTTTATATCCGTAAAGGCCAGAATCCGTACTTCCTCATGCCGTGGCAAGCCAGTTAACGGCCAGGTGGTGACCTAAATTAGGTGGCCCAGGAGAGTAAATTTTTCCGGCCACTGGCAAATTTTGCTCGAACACCGCTCAGACTCCATCTGCAAGTTCCGAGTTGCCAGCATCATAGCAGCCTTCCGCGCTGGCCCTTGTGTTGCTAAACTGCTGCGCTCGGGGTCAGTACCAGCATTAGCGCCTGCGTAACACCCGGATGCGGAGTGCTCTTCTCAAATTTCTGATCTGGGTACACGGACGGATCTTGGCAGCCTCAGCTCGCACATAAGCTGCCTGCCGCACGGTACTTGCGTCCCGATACTCAACTCGCAAGGCTCGACGCGTTCCACCGTCGAGAAAGCACTAGACAGAATCGAGAAGTACAAACTGCCAGCCCGACTGGCAAGGAACTCTGACGGGTGGCGCAATAACTTCCCGGTTGCAGCCTAGCCTCAGCGCCGTGCTAGTCTGCAACACTCGTTATGGCAAGGCGACCACGGGAGGGAGTGATGCCTTCTCGCTAACATTTTGACAAGTCCAAAAACGCTAAAGAGTTGCGAGGTCCTTTCCATGACAAGCAGGCAGGTGCTCCTGGTTCTCATGGCCATGTCTCAGGCCGCTTTCGCGCAATTTCCTCCCAGCGTAAATCTGACCTTGGACCAGTATGGTGGCGACCCCAGGTACTCCTGTCCAGGAGGGGCCAGCGGCTACTTTTACACCTACCAGGACCCTGATTCGGGCCACTGGTGGTATTGCGATCCAGCCGGCAACCGCTTCTTCTCCGTGGCAGTGGATGTAGTCGACGTCTTATCCGGCGGCAAAGAGGAACAGCAAATAACCGAGAAGCTCTATGGAACCGGCTATCGTCTCTGCGAAGGCGAGCTGCCGCGGCTCCAAGCTTTCGGGTTCAACACCGTGGGCGTTTACTCAGGTCGGTTTTTTCTTCCGGTCGAAACGAACGTGGGTGCTGGATGCCCAGTGAAAATGCCCTTCATTTACCTGATAAACCCGAGCCAGCGCTTTAAGCGTAACGGGCTCAACAGGCATTTCAAGGATTTTGTGTCGACGGTAGGACCCGTCTATACGGGCTACCGGGGCAGCAGTTTCGCAGATGTTTGGGACCCCAACTGGGTTGCTCTCGCTAACTACACTGGTAGCAATGGGCCATGGGGTCGATCCAATCCCTTCCCAAGCATGAGCCAATTGGATGCCTCACCATGGCTAATTGGGGTGAGTTTGGATGACAGTGACGAGGTTTGGGGAACCCGCGGTTCTGGCGTCAATCCTCACCAGCCTGTCACCGCATGGTACGCGGCAGTGACCCCTCCCGTGCAGGTATTCTCTGGTCGGTGGCAGGTCCTGTACCCAGACGAGGTTATGCACGTGAAGCAAGAGTGGGCGAAATGGCTGCAGGGTCAGACCGGAATTACGCCAGGTGGGAATGCTATTCGCTCCGGTAGCAGCGTCACGCTGACTTTCTCCGGCCCGCATCCCTTCACTATCCATGATCTGCTCACCCTATCTGGCTGTAGCGATAGCTCATTCAACACGGCGCCCGGCTATCCTGTCGTGGTGCAAAGCCTGACGGCGCTTTCCGTCACCTATGAGCAGCCGGGGACGGGTAGTTCCGCCGCCGGGTGTACGGCCGCCCAGGGACCTGGATACACTTTGAGCGCCTTGAACGCGGCGTGGGGGGCGCATTACACCACCTTCGGCTCGTCGGGCAAAGCAGTTCAGGGCGAGTTTATCGCTTTGGGAGATGGCTCGCGAACGTCCTTCAACCACACTTTAGCTCACCACAATATCGACCCGTTCTCGGTCGCCATTCGCGTAAAGGGAAGCCTCGTAGGCGGAGACTGCCCCTGGTTCCAGGGATTCGCAAACCGCCGCTGCCGGGTTGCGGTGAATGTGGGAGCTCTGATGAGCCCCGGCAGTAACCTGAGCGGGACGATTAGTTACGAGGCCGGCACGATGACCATAAATTTCTACAAGGCCCCGCCGGCAGGAGCCCAGATTAGCGTCGACTATATGTACCAGGGCTGGCCGCACCAGTTTGCTGGCGGAATGGGGCTCTTAGACGAAGATGGCACGAATCCCTGGTTTCCTAGCGACTGGAAGCTTTCCTCGCTTTATAGCAACTCACCGCCACAGGTTGCCCTGGATCTCGACAACTTCGAGGATCATCTCTTCCAGGCGTACTATCAGACGCTCTCGAGCGCCGTTCGCGCTCTCTTGCCTCACCACCTGGTGTTTAGCAACGACCCCATCGGCCCTTACGACCGGCCCGGCGTACTCCGGCAAGCCGGACGCTTCTGCGACGTGCTGATTGTAGGCGAGGGCAATTCGGAGCAAGACGTCGCGACTTATGTCTACAACGTAGCCCACAAGCCGGCCCAGCGCTATGAGCTTATTGAAGGATACCAGGACTCGCCCCTGGCACCCTATGGATGCCAGGTGTACACGGGTCAGACGAGCAGTTTTCCCGCCTGGGTATGCCAGCTCACTCAAAGTGACCGGGGCAAGACTTACTACTCCACCCTGCAAAGCTCACTTAACCTGAAGGGGGGAGATGGCTATGGGTTTGTGACCGGGTGGAGCTGGTGGCAGATGACCGACAATGCCAGCCAGATGCAGAACTTCGGACTCTTAACTTTCCGCGATAACGCGTACGACGGCGTTCAGGACCGCATTGCCACCTCAGTGGATAACTTCGGATATTCCCGCGGAGGCGAGCCTGGAAACTACGGAGACTTTATCACCCAGGCTACGGCAGCCAACATCTTGTGGCTCACGAACCCGCCTCAGCAGTAGCGCTCTCGCCGCAGCCCGCCTGGGCCGCGGGCCAGCACGGGCGGTTCGGTTGTGCGGGTGATGCGAATTGCGCCCACGAGAAGCAGCAACCTTCCCTAAAAGCCGGCACGCGCCAAGAGCTTAAGAAAAGGTCACTTGTCAGGCGGTCTGCCAATCGCCGGCGTCTTGACAAAGAAAGGATCGCCATCAACTCATCGAGTAATCTAGCGGAGGCTCCGGGCGGTTGCGGTTGGCGGGCCGCCCAGCCTCAGCCAAAGCAGATTCGCCTTCTTAACCCAGCTGATGAAGTCTCCGTAATCGCCCTCCTCGCCTCCACGCTGAAAACCGTAGCGATCCTTCGACCACGCTCGCCGGGCTTCGACCCCGTCGTAAGCATTGTCACGCAAGGTGAAGAGGCCAAAGTTCTGCATTTGGCCGGCATTGTCGGTCATCTGCCACCAGCTCCACCCGACGAAATAGCCGTAACCGTCAGACCCCGTCAGGCCGATGGTTGTCTCCATTTGCTGGAGGTATCGCTTTCCTCGCGCTTCTTGAGTTGGCTGGCAAACCCACGAAGGAAAACTGCCATGGCCGTTTTGATAGATACTGCAAGGTCGCGAAGCAAGCGGCGAATCAGGCAAAGCCTCAATCAGCTCATAGCGTTGCAGCGGCTTGTGTCCCACGTCATAAATATTGCGGGTGATTTCACTCTCGTCCGGTACTTCTCCGACCAATAAAACGTCGCAGTACTGCGAGGCCTGCCGAATGACTCCGGGGCGATCGTGAGGTCCGATCCAGTCGTTGCTAAACACCAGGTGGCGTGGCAAAACGGAACGCACAGCTGCCGCTAGAGTCTGGTAGTACTTCTGGAAGAGATGATCCTCGAAGTTGTCGATATCCAGCGCCACGCGCGGAACGGGCGTGCCGTAAAGTGCAGGAAGCGTTTGCTCCGCGGGGAACCATGGGTTCGTACCGTCCTCGTCTAGCAAGCCCCTCCCTCCTGTTAGAACGTGCGGCCAGCCACCGTAAAGGTAGTTCACCGTGATCTGCGCGCCTTTAGGAGGTGCTTTATCCAAGTTGACCCTCAATTCGCCGCTTCGATAGTCTACGTCACCTTCTGCCACACCGAGCGCCGCTGAGCTTTCGATGGTGCCCATGTTTACCTGGGTCGGTCGCTTGCAGAAAGGCTTCTCAAACCAAGGACAGTCGCCCGCGACACTGTTGCCGCCGACCACCACCTCCAACGTGAAAGGGTCGATCACAGGGTGAGCTAGCCGCGCCACAAATCTTGTCGTCGTTCCATCGCCGGTGCCAATGACTTCTCCGTGGATTGCTCGTGCTGCTGACCCAAACGTTGTGTAGTTCGCACTCCAGGCTTGATTCAACGCCTGTAAGGTGTAGCCTGGTCCCTGGGCGGCTGTGCAGGCAGTGGCCGTTTTTCCGCTTCCAGGCTGGGTATAGGTGACTGACTGCGGCGTCAGACTCGTGACGATCACCGGTTGCCCTGCAACCGTATCAAAAGAGGGATCACTGCATCCCGAAATGGTCAAGAGATCGTGAACGGTGAAAGGATGGCCCTGAGCGAACGTAAGCGTTACTGTGGAAGCAGAGCGGCTTGCCACACCTCCCGAGGTCACGCCCGCCTTTCCCTGCAACCAAGCGCTCCACTCCTGTTTTGCGTGCATGACCGGATCACTATATAGGCGCTTCCAGCGCCCCGAATATATCTGGAAGGGAGTAGTGACGCTCACATACCATGACGTAACGGGCTGCTGAGTAACTGGACCTGTGCCGCGGGTGCCCCAAACCTGGTCCGTGTCGTCGATACTTACCCCGAGGAGCCAGGGCGAGCCATTTAGACTACTAGGGTCGCCAAAGGGGTTCGCTTGCCCCCAGGGTCCGCCTGGGCCCCTCCAGTTCACGAGTGCTGCCCAGTTCGGATCCCATACGTCGGGAAAGGTGCCACGCCACCCTTTGTAAGAGGGGCCAACCGTACTGACAACATCTTTGAAGTACCGGCCAAGACCGTTCTGTCCAAAATGCTTTTCCGGAGTCAGCAGGTAGATGAAAGGCATCCGGACCCGACAACCCGGCCCGGCTTTCGTTGCGACAGGAAGAAAAGCCCAGCCCGCGTAGACACCGATGGTGTTGAAGCCGTAGTCGCGAAGTCGGTTGAGTACATAGGAGCAACCGTTCTGAGCCCGCCCATACAGGTTCGCAAATCTGTTCAAATAATCCTTCCCACCACCAAGGGAGTCAACAACGTCGACGGCCAATGAGAAGAATCGATGTCCCTCCGGGTCGCAGTACCACCAACGACGGCTGAAGTCGTCCCGATAAACATAGAAATAGCCGGTCCGACCCTTGGAGCAGGAATACCGACTATCCCCCCCATAGACATCGAGGTAACTTTCAGTGCCTTCGGGCAGCTGCGCCAAGGCAGGACTAACAGCACAAAGCAGGAATAGAGGGATGATGATCCTCACGCCTTTCTCTCCCGGCAAGCTACCATGCCAGGCTTGCCTGAGCAACGTGGCTTCAGCAGCCTGGGGCAACGTCGCGGGATGAATCCCGCAGCCAGGAAGGAGCAAAAACGGAGGCGGCTCATTCCTGCCATCCCGGTTCTCTCCTCAGGCGGCATCGCATCCATATTCGTCCCCGCGCCATCCATTTCGATGTCACGAACGAGGCACGCCGCAAGCCGTTTCTTAAGTGCATGCCGGCCTCAGCTTGCACGTGTGCCAAAGGGTAGCCCGCCGCGGTCAGTTCCCTGCCCGCGACTTGCTGAAACAGCAAGAGTTGCTCTGCCGTTAGCTCTCGCTGCCACTTCCCAACGTTGCTGCGGTCTAGCGATTCCTTGAGCTTGGAGTGCCACCTTTCCTCCCACGACGGAACCTGCAAATCGGCAGATCGTGAAAACTCGAGCATGTCAGGAAGATACTCTTCCCCCAGGAACTGGCAGACGCTCCGCAAAACCGATTCCGGGTGGCGTAGAAGGTCTTCGTATCGAACTTCCAGGTAGGCTTGGGGAGACAACGCTTTTCTGCCTCGCCACGCGGCCCGAACCGAGTTGCGCCAGGCGTAAGCCGCCTGTGTCCAGGTCTGAGGACCAAAGCCGGCACGCAGCAGCGAGAGGGCTGCGTCTCGCCCATCACGCAGAAGGTGAATAAATCGCGCGCCCGGATAGAGTGCGTCCAGTTCCTTCATATAGGCCCGGTACCGCGGGGTCTTGTCGCCCCATCGCACTTTTCCCTGACGCCGCGTGTATTCGCCGAACAGGGCATCGGCGATGGCGCGAGTTGTCAGTGGTTGCAGCGCCTCCAGTGTCCCACGAATGAAACCAGGCTCCAGCCCGAAATCGGCAAGCCGACGATGCGCGATCAGCCACTGAATCACCTGTTCCCGAACCGATTCCAATCCTCCTGACTGCCTCTCCGCCTTGATCAGCTCGACCAGGAAATGTGACTCCGGAGGGATCGCCAGCCGGGGATGGGCAGCCAGCATCAGGCGCAGCAAAGTTGTGCCCGACCGGGCGGCACCCACAATGAAGAATGGCACGTTATCGCGATTTATTTCCTGAACCGGCACGCGCGTGCTACCCCTTGACGCCGGCAGGCTGTTCGGGTCTCTTTCCATTGCCTTCGCCATCGTCTCGTTCTTGCACGGGCAAGCCGGAGACCGCGGGCGACTGCTTCCGGGCCTTATTCATCGGGCCGGCGAGGAGTCAGGCGCGCGGCAGGCCTCCTTCCAACCTCAACATCGCCGAGCGGGCGAGGCCTTGACTAAATCGGGCTGCGCGCCGCACCGCTTCGAACGCCAGCCTGCGGTCGGATTCGTGAATACCCACAAGCACGACTAGCAGCCCGAAGAGTGCAGACTGCCAAGCTGCCCGCCAGAGAAAGCTGACCAGTGTCCCTTGGGATGGGATGCCACCCCACCTCCAGGCGAGCACAAGAAAGAGCGAGGACGCCAGCACTGGCCGAGCCAGGGCCTTTTCAAAGTACTTGCGGAGCGGCTGACGCAAAACGCGCATTGTATACCACGGCTGGAGCGTGAGCTTGACAAGCAGCAGGGGAACCGCCGTTCCCATGGCGACCCCGACGATGCCGTAGCGACGCGCCCAGACGACGCTGAGCACCAGGTTAAGCAAACCCTCTGCGAACGTCCAAAGACCGTAGGGACGGTGACGTCCAAGTCCTGTCAGCAACTGTAAGGTCGAGTATTGGGCGAGCGACACGAGCGCGCCCACTGTCAGCCAAACCAGTACGGAATAACTGGAAACATATTGTCCTCCCACCCAGAGGCGGAGGATCAAACGCCCGTCGAGGAGCAAGAGCGAGCTACCGAACAGTGTGACGATAGCCGTCAGGCGCGTCATGCGAAAGTACAAGCCCGCGACAAGATCCAGGCGGCCGCTGCCTTCCAGCTTGCTGACGCGTGGCAGTAGAGGACCGCTCATTGTGATGATGATGGGACGAAAATAACCGATCAAGCGAGCAGCCACGTTGTAAGGGGTGATCAGAGCCGCCCCCAGCACCCGGCCGATAACAATCGAATCGGTGCTGTCACGCAAGAGCTGGCCTGCATTGTTGAGCATGGTCCAAAAGCTGAAGGTGAGCAGTTGCCTCGCAAGCCGCCGACTCACCAGGTGCCACGACAAACGGACCTCCGGATCGGCCTTGCGGATGAGCCACCAGCCAAGCGGAATAGACGCCAGCTGCGAGGCTAAGATGGCAGTGCCTACGGCGAGAACGCCATACCCAAGCAGCAACACCACCACAATGAGCAGGGCCCGCAACACCTGCCGAGCCACCTGCACGGCGTTGGCGAAATCAAAACGCTCCAGGCCGTTCAGGTAGGCGCTCAGCAGAAACGCCGGCAAACCAAATCCCAGGTTGAGACCTAAAAGCACGATCAGCCACCGGAAACGAGAGCCCTCGCGCCCGGTCACGTGGAAGAAGACCGGAAGAAAAGGAGACAGGGTCAGCGATAGGAATATGATCAGGCTGCCCACCAGACCGGTGAGCACCAAGGCTGTACTCAATGTGGCACTTTGCGCCCGGCGATCGCCGGCTCCCCGATGCAGTCCCGTGAAACGCTGCAAGGTACCCCGGATCCCCAATTCCAGCAGCCCAGAATAAAAGACGACGGAAAAGGTCAGGACGTAGACCCCATAGTCCAGATCGCCCAGTCGATGGACCATGAAAGGCGTAAGAAGGAAGGAAATCAAGCCGAGAATGAGGTCGCCAAACCAGTTAGAAAGGATACCGCGCAACATAACGATGACGTCCGTTCAACGCGCCGCCCACCGAACCCCGAAGGAGTTATGCTGGAAGCTAATTCACCCGCGGCACAGCCGATTCCCCGGCACGAGCTGTCTTCATTCGCAACGCGACGCATGCCTCAGTCACGCTCAGCACCTCGTCAAAGAACCTTGCCGGAGAAAAAGCCCGTGCCGCTACCTTGGCTTCCGCGCCCATCGCTCGCGCCAGCGCTCGGTCCTCCATTAAGGTTTGAATCGCCCGCCGCAAGGCGAGGGGATCACCGGGCTTGAGCACCATTCCCGTCTTTCCGTGTTGGATATACTCCTCGGCCCCTGCGTCGTCGGTGACCACGACGGGCTTACCCATCGCCATCGCATTGAGATAAGTCTGCTGGCCCCCCGAATGAAGCAGGCCACCACGCAACGGCACCACGACGACGCCGGCACCCGCCATGAGCGCCAGGAATTGGTCGTGGGACACAGTTACAATCTCGACGGTGGCAGGAAGGGTGAGGTTACGAAAGTAGTGCCTGAAGAACGCGGCAATTACTACCCGGTACGGCAAAGGTCGAACCGCCTCAATAAATCCCGCATAATCGCGCGTGTAATCGCCGCCGGCGAAAATGTAGTCACCCTCCTTGACGGTGTACTCTGCGCCATACAGCGTGGGATAGTACGGGATGCAAACAAATTTCTCCTTCGGCAGGTTGAAGGCGGCGGCGTACAGCCCGAGCTGGCGTTGAGAATAGACCACGGTTCGGCTTGCCGCCAGCACCAGCTGGCGAAAAAACACCCGCGCCAGCCAACGCTTAATCCTGGATTGGGGCAGATTTCGACACGCGTAAAGAAATACATGAGGCACCGGGGTTCGCCGCAGGACTCTCTGCAACAAGGCGAAGCATTGTGACTCTCGTTCAAAACCCGTTACGACCGCATCATAAAATCGGCTCTTCCGGAAGAGTTTCCAACCCCAGCGCATCGCGTCCCCAACCGAAGCGGGTACACGCCTGCCGAAAGTCCGCTCTACTTGCTCTTCCCACCCGGGCAGCAATTCAGTACAATGACCCCACGCTGGGTATTCCGGCTTGATCGTGGTGGTAAGCACTCGCATCAGTGTAGGAAACTCCAGACCACTTGGATCGCTGACCAGTCAAGGCTTCCTCGTCAAAAAAAGCTTTCGAGAGCGTGCTGGCGGATTTCAGACCGGGTCCCGGGCGAACTCTGACAGGACCTCGCAGACTTCCGGGTTCAGCAGCGGCGACCCTGACTCCAGATGGTTCGTGACCAGTTCATAGCCGAGGGCCTTCATAATCGGCCACCAGGCCGCCTCGATCTGACGAACGCACGCTTCTGGCAGCGAGGACCGCCAACCCCCAGCCTTGGCCTCGCCCACGAACGGCACGTCACGGCGCGTATATTTGGTCAGCGCCCATTCCGATGATTCGACGCGCTCCAGCGATCGCATTCGCGCGGCGGAACTGAGCTCGATGGCACGGTTTACTTCTTCCGCAGTGGGTTCAAGCCCAAGGAATTTCGCGATCCTCAAAAGCTGCTCCTGGAGCCTCGCATGCAGATCCTCGTATCGCACCAACAGGAATGTGTCCCGCCCCCCTCGCGTGGCCAGCCAGCTCAAGACGTGGTCGCCCCAGCTTGTGTGACGGGTGGCGAGATCGTGCTCACCCCGAATCCAGCCGGGAACGTAATCGTTGATGGAAATGCTCTCACTCAGCCCCCACTTTAGCCCAGAACGGTACTTCGACAGAACCACATCCCTGGGGTCCCGGACAATATAAATTACCTTTGGATAACGGGCGTCGAAACACTCATGACTTTTGATGATCCGCGGCCGCGGCGTCTTAAGCAAGACGCGATCACTGCAAAGATAGATGTCGGGTATCCGGCGCTCTATCTCCAGAAACGTCATAGGCTCCTTACTCATGAGGTTGCCAATCAGAAAACGCGTCCAGGTGTTGCCTGACTTGAGGTAGGAGGTCAAAAAAGTATCATCCGGCAAAACCGTCAGTCCGCGTCGGGCAGGCTTGCACTGGAAGACTGCGTTCCTAACGTCGCGCAGGTAGCGCTTTACCGGGTGTTCCATCTTCTCGTCTCCTCCATGTATCTCGCTGAGCCTTTGCACCAGGCCCAACCCCTGTCAAGTCCTGCCGGGCCGCAACCCACCCTCTGTTCGAACGCCTCCGCAACCGCTCTACCAGGCTCGCGTCCTCCTGTGCCGGCTGCACCAGCGTATGCATCGCCATGGAAAGAAAGATCATTAACCAATATAGTTTCTGGTACTCGCCCGAGACAAAACACTGTGCGATCGAAGCGCCAATTAATCCCGCCTCCACACCCTCCGCGCCCATAGTCAGAATGGGCTCGGATGCCCTCTGCCGCACGTATCCGAGCGTGCGAAGGCTGAAATAAATGATCAGCAGATACAGAATTAGCATCGGGACGCCCATTTCGCCCCCCACTTCGATATAGGCGTTGTGGGCAATAAAGGCGTGGCGCAAATTGCTGTAGGCCAAAACACGGAACCGGAAATTACCAAGCCCCACTCCGACAAGGGGGTGGTGGGCAATCATCCGCAGTCCCCCTTTCAAAAGCTCGATGTGGTTTTGAGTGGATGACTGGGTGGAGACTGAAGGGTGAATGAAGCGCTTCAGCGGAGAGGAGGGTGCTAGCAACAACGGCGGGATCAACAAAGCAGCCATCAAGGCGAAATTCTTGGCACGGTTTCGCGAATGCCACAGGATCCAGGTGATCTCCCCAATCAGGCCCAAGAACGCACCGCGGCTTTCTCCCCCAACCAGCCCCAAGATGATGATCCCCATGCATCCTAGACAGTAAGCCTTCTGCCAGAAGGGTCGCTTGGGCTCTCGGAACAATTCGACGGCGATGGGCAAAGCAATGAGAACGGAGACGCCAAAGTAATTTGGATCGCCCACCACCCACCCGGGTCGGTATCCCGCCGCAAATCCATTCTTCTGCCACTCGCGGATCACGTAGATGGACCCGAAGGCCACCCCTCCCACCGCAACCAGCAGCGTGACGCGCAGCCGCGGCAGCGAATCGACTACCGAGACAATGATGATGAAGAGGAAGAACATGCAGAGATACGTCAAGAAGGGATTAGACTCCAGACTGAACTTCGAGCCGATCAGCCAGAAGGAAAGGAAAGTAATAGGAATGTAGACAACGAAGACGCGCGCCTGAGGAGTCGCCAAAAATGATGGCGACGTACGCCGGACCGCCAAGTAGGTCAGTGCATACGCAACGCACAGAAGGCCAAGATACTTGATCAGGGTCGCCTCGCCCACAACCTTTTCAAACAAGGGATGGCGTTCCAAAGGCATAATTGAAATCAGCAGGTAAACCAGCACCATCAATGCCGCCTTTCACGGGGCGCAATTTCCGCTTGCACGGCCACGCCCTCTCCTGAGGCGGCGCAGCATTGCACCACTTCGCCCTCCCGCAAATTCTTGGCGGCGGCCTCCCTCCGAGTTGCGATCTCAACGTCGTCTCTACGCAGGACTAAGCGACCATACTTCACACCCAAGCCCTCGAGAGGCCGGCTGCGGAAACGGCTCGCCAGCCTCATCTTCTGAAGGGTGCGAAGGTCGTCCGCCGTGGGTTCGTCACTGTACTCGCTAACCACCTGGAAGCCCGCTTCAGTGGCCATCCGCAGGTAATCGCCGCGCCGAAGCCGGTTGTTGAAGTTCAAGGGACTCACAATGAACCTCCATGTGAAGCCCGAAAATCTAAGAAAATTATAGGTCGATAGCTTTGCGTCACAGTAAGCAAAATAATCAGTCAGGTCTATCCGGCAGCTCACCACACCGCCGGGTGATGCAGCCGAGCGCACTCGCGGAAGATCGCCGGTATGTCTTCCGCCGGAATGTGCTCAAGCGTCGCTGTACGGAAGACAAAGTCGAAGTGAGAGGCCGGCAGGCCTGTCTGTCTGGCGTCTCTTGGCAATCCGCGCATCCTCAGCTCTTGGTTCTATGGGCCCGCCTAGATCAGAGTTGCGGCCTCTCGCGGTGGCGCGCCAAACGCGCGATGAGGCCGGGGCGACCTCGCTCCAGTTTCGCCCAATACCGAAGGGTTTCGCGGCTTGCCGGCGTCCGGACGGCCCGCAGAGGCCCCAGTCCGCAGAAGCCGTCCCAAAGCCCTGAAAAGAAGGCACCAAAGCACCCCAGTCTGACCGTAAAGTAAAACATCATCGCGAGTTTCTCGGCCAGAAAGCGGAGCCCAGCAGCGAAAGGGTAATCCTTGTAAGCCATCCACACGTAGTTCCGTGTGAAGTAGTAATACTGTCGTTGAACACTGCGACTGGCCTCGGCCACCTGATGCCAGACACGGACGCGCGGCGAGTAAAGGATGCGGAATCCGTGATTCAGCACCCGGATTTCCATGTCGTGCCCTTCAGCGCCGTAAAAGAACGGCTCGTGGTAAAGGCCGACAACGTCAAACACCTGACGTCGGAATGCAGACGATCCCTCCCCAAAGTGGTGCGTTTCGAACTCGCAATCACTAAACCTCCTCCAATCTCTCGGGTGGCACCAGTCGCGCAGGCGAAGCTCACCCGTCTTCGCGTCACAAACTTGGAAGGCGACGACATGAACTTCGGGACGTGCCTGAAACAACGCTACCAACTTGGTAAGTTCAGCAGATGACATAAAGCCGACATCATCGTCGAGGATGGCTAGAATTTCTCCCTGGCTGGCTCGTATCCCCGCGTTGCGTGCGGCGCAGGCTCCCTGATTGTATGGGAGTTGGATCAGCACCACGCTTGCGCAGCGCGCCTCAATCCTCTCGCGCACATCATCCTCGGAGTGGTTGTCCACCACGATCACCTCGCGGCGAGCATAGTCCTGCTGAAGCACAGAATCGAGACACCGGTCGAACACTTCGCCGCGGCGGTAGTAAGGAATGATCACACTGACAAGCGGAGGTGTTGAGTTCGAGCCCCCATTTTTAAGAGCGCTACTGCCCATGAGCTCCAGATATTTCCGCGTGCTCCCTGGCAGCGAGGCGACGCTTCAAGACTTGCCGATCGCCCCAAAGCCGGTGATACAAGGCTGCGGTTCTTTCAGCCTGCTGCTCTTCGCTGAAACGGCCCAGTACCCATTCGCGGCCGGCACGCGCCAAACGGCCGCCGAGATCACGGTCTGAAAGCAGCCGGACAATGGCCTCGGCCAGCGCGACCGGGTCGCCAGCGGGAACGGTCAGCCCCGTTCGCCCGTCGACGACTACTTCAGGTGTTCCGTCAACCGCCGTGGCTACCAGAGGTCGTCCCGCAGCCAGGCATTCGACGGCCACGAGGGGTAGTCCTTCAAAGTAGGAAGGCAAGACGGTCACGTCCGCTAGCGCCAGCCAATCCTCCACGTTAGGCTGGTAACCAACAAAACGTACCGCCTCTCCAAGGCCCAGGGACTGGACCTGCTGCTCAAGTTCGGCGCGCAAGGCGCCGTCACCCACGCAGATCAGCCGCGCGTTGGCAAAGCGCTGCCTGATCCTGGTCATCGCCTCCATGAGCACCGCGTGGCCCTTCTGAGGCTCCAAGCGGGCGACAACCACCAGGACAGGATCCTCTTCATCAAAGCCGAGCTTCCGCTTCAGTCCGGGCACAGGCGGCCGCGAAGGATCAAATCGCTGCAGCCTCACGCCGTTCTCGATAACACTTACTTTCTCGCGCGGCAGGCCTTTCTCCTCGACCAAGTATCGGGCATTCGCTTGCGAGACAGCCACGTAATGGTCGACAAAGTGGCTGACCAGGCGGTCAACCCGAAAGCTACCTTTGATCCAGCCTTTACGCCAACTCTCGCGGACGTGGGTGGTTTCGATCACAATCGGTACGCCCGCCATGCGAGCTAGGGGCGCCGCAACCCGGGTCGACTGGAACTGGTGGCAGTGCAGAATGTTGATCTTCCACCGCCGAAGCAGGGAGGTGAACCGCCATGCCGCGCCCAGGTTCCACGGCCCACGAAGGTCGACGGAAACGCGCTCCACATCGCTCGGCACATCCGAGCCGTACTGCCGGTCCAGCAGCGCTGGGCATACCAGGTAAAGCCGAAAGCCCTGGCGGTCCAAAAGTCGCAAGAGCGACAGAAGGTGTTCTTCGGCTCCGCTTCGGACCACCGCATTCGTAAAGTGCAGAACCTGGATGGGCATTGATTCCCTCGTCGGCTACCCCGTGCTCCGCCAGATCACACTCCGGAAGACAGCGCGCGCCGTACCCCACGGCCCGCGCGCCGGACCCACCCATACTTCTTGGCCAACCTGACCGGTGTGTAGGCCAGCCAACGGAGGGCTCTCCCGCCGTACACCACAGGATTCCTCTCGAGCAACTGCTGGAACTCACGCTGGGTGGTCTCGCGATAAACGCATATCCTGCCAAGAACAGGAGCCTGAGGGTGAGCTGGTAAGCTTCGTGTGCCGCAAACTGCCCTGTAGCCGACCTTCCAAGCCATTTGGACAACGGCATCGCTGAGTAAACCGTGTGGCGCAGCGAAGAACTCCACCCTTTGCCCCAGGTGGTCCTCCAGTGTTTGTTTGGAAACCTTCAACTGCCATTCCATCTCTGAGAGACCGAGCAATCGGAAGTCCATGTGATTGTGGCCGTGGGACTGAAAGGACATACCTCCACGCTGCATCTCTAATATCTCGGGCCACCCAAGAAAGCCGGATGTTCCAATAGTCGAGGAATTGACAAAGAACACCGCCTTCATACCTGCCTCGACCAGAGCCGGAAAAGCTACCTCATAGTCCGACCGGTTTCCATCGTCGAAGGTGAGCACGACCAGACCTTCCGGTTCGCCCGGTGAAGCAACAAAATCCTGAAGGTGAACGGTGCGGTATCCTCCATCTCGAATCTGAGCTAACTGCAAGCGAAAGTGGTCTTGCAGTACCCAGAAACCAGCGCCCTTGGCCGGCACAGGGTCCGATGCCCGCTTGGAGAGCCCGTGGTACATGAAGATGGGTGTGCCGCTCAATCTCAAGCGGCGGAACCATGGGCGATTCGGCTTCGAGTTTGGGGCACTTGGCTGGGTCATACTTTAGAGATGAAGTCCCGATTTCTCATTCGTCAGGCTAACCTCATGCGGCGAAGAAATCGCACCAAGTCGCGGGCCACGACATAGATCCGGTCATTTTCCATAATGTTTCGAATGAACCAGGGATGAGGCGTAAGGCGGAACATCAGCCGGTTTGCCCAATCCTTGGGTGGGGGAACAAACTGGGTGGAATGTTTCTGCCAGTCCCCGTCCACATCGATCTCCTCAGCTCGCATCCGACCCAGGCCCTGCTCGTGTGCAATGACCACGTGCCGGGCTCGTTGAGGGTCTAAACCGACCAGCCGCATGGCCGTGGCATCCAGCGCCACAGGATCAGGGCTGGCCATCACAAGGTCGAGGCGGCGAGCTGCTCCATTGACAGGCCCACGTCCCTCCATAGTCAGGACTCCGTCCATTAAAGCGAGCTTCGGCCTCAGGATCCTTTGCAGGAAGGCAAGCAACTGGTTGATGTAACGGTGCCGCGCCAGACGGTCCCTGTAACCGGGCACACAACCCCATTGGTTCTTCAACGCACCCGTGAAATAGGTGAGGGCGTGCGTTTTGAGCACGGGGAGAGTGATGAACACGTCCGCTTCCATCAGCAGCTTGGGCATTGGCAACTGGCCACCCAATTCACAGGGTACCTTGATCGTTTCACTTTCCGAGAAATTGATGAGGCGCACTCCGAGGCGGCCGGCCATATCGACGTATCCAGAGTTTCGGAAGGCGTCCCATGCACTCTGCCGGAAGAGGTTAGCCTCGCCAATGTACAGGCGCAGACTCCGCTCAAGCAAAACCTCACAAACCGCTTCCGTCACCTCAACCGCGGTGTTGACCGTGGCCACTTTCTCAGGGACAGCGCTGCACAGGTTCGGCTTGAGTACAACCAAGGAGTCGCGAGGAATCAGGTCCCGCCAGCCGCACGCCTCCATGCAATCGCGGACCGCCTCGCGAACTCCGCCCCGTACCAGCACGCTCCGAAGAGCTACCCTCGTTCGGGATTCAGCCGCCAAGGAAGAAACTCCCTTTCGAGATACTCTCGCTGCAACACCCCTGGAGCCTGCCACCGTGCTCTCCATGGGGAGCAGATGAACCTTTCTGCCACACGCCGCGCGCAGTGTGGCATCCCGAATCAGGCCCGAGTCCTTTCCAACAGCCCATGATAGTTCAGGGCACACTGGCGTGCGAGCCCAACCCAGGTCCTTTCACCTTTGTGCTCAACCGCCCACCGTACAGGCAATCGATCACTAAGCCTGCTCCAATCGGCGGGAGCGGCGGAGGAGTCATCCATGAGCCCGGGCAGGCAGAAAAAAAGTTCGCTTGCGACTTCGTAGACCAAATAACGAGGCGATGCCCGCCGCCACAGCCGAAGCCATGAGAGCCAGTTCCTCACTCCCTTGGCCCGCCCACACTCACGGAGTACCACGAGCCATCCACGAAGCCTTTGGCGGCTCTTTTGAAGCCTCATCCAGGACTCCAGTAGCTCCGCGTCCGTTAGATCGCCCTGGGCACCCGTCATGCGGGCTAGCTCCCAGCGCCAGAGTTGATGCGCGAGCCCAACAATTGGCTCGAGCAGCGTTCGTCCTGTCTCCTGATATCCCGTCTGCGCAAGGCCAAGCTTCAATCCAGTACAATGGTCAACCAGCCGCGAGAACTCCCTGAGTGGAAATGGAAACTCGGCTGGCTTGCCGGTGCCTGACGTCAGAGTGCGCAGAGCCTCAGCACGCTTCCCATAGCTTGGCTGGTAAGCGCCCGCAAAGACGAGGAACGATGTGGCCATGTCCAAGCAGAGTTTCGTCACACAGTAGCCCAACTTCTCCCAGGCCGGCCCCCCTTGCGATGGGACGTCCGCCGCAGCTTCCAAACACTCGATCATCCGGTTGCAAAGCAGTCGCCAGGCGTCCTCTTCCGGTATATCGGATATTGCGAACGGAGGGATGAGGCTCAGGATGGCAGGGTCTCCCCAGGCGACCTGGCCGCAAGCACGCAGTTCGTAGGCAAAAATGGCAGGCTGGAGCTTTTTAAGGTAGGTGCTGGGAACCGGCGTCAACTCAATTGGGCAAACGATGTGGCGCACGCGAAGCGAATCTTCAATCGCCGCCACCCTACGTGAGATAAGTGCGGGAGCCGGCAACGCCACCCTGTTTTCAAAAACCATAAGGAATTCCGCGTCGCCATAGCTCTTCCAATCCGTCTCGCTCATCGCCCAGGTGGCTTCGTCTCGGGCCAGGCTGCCCGTGAGGATTAGGGCGCGCAACCCCTTTCTTTCCAGATCCCGGCAGATACGGGCTGCCTGAGCACACACTTCCTCGCGAAACTCAGCGCTCGGCCGCCAGCAGCGTTCTGCGGCACCGGGCCCTTCCTCCACGGATATCAACGGCTCCGTCCTTTCCCCGCGGCTTCCGTGCTACCTTTGAGTCTCAACGACAGATTTCCCACGCCGCGGTGTGCCCGATTGTTACCCAGGCACGCCACAGATTTTCCAGCTCGCGGGCCTTATCAGTCTGCCCTCCCCTTGCCGACTCTTCGCGCCAACCTACGCGCAGAAGGCCCTAGTCCCAAGCGATCCGCAAGCGCCTTGGCCTGGATCGAGCCGGCGCAACACGCGCGATCCAGAAAGCGCGCGACCGCCGGGTAGAAGCGGCGACGAAAAAGAAAGATGCTTTCTTCAAGATAGCTTTCGGTGGCCAAGCGCGCCTTGTATTCCGCGTACGTGGCAAAATCATAGACCTCGGGAGGATCCTCATTGAAGAGATCTTCGAGTGCCAGGAGTTGCAGTACGGTGCCGACACTGTGCTCAGCCCAAGCCTGATCGAATCCAATGACGGCGTGATAGAACCTTCGACGATGCTGAATTCCCACGATGTAGGCGCAGCCGACGCCATTACACCTGAGAAGGTATGAACGCAGCCATCCTCGCTCTGCGGCAAATTTCAAACGTCCCTTCCACACCGCGGTGTCTAATGCCGCCAGGCCCCAGCCGAGAACTTGAAACTGCCAGCTTTGGCGCGAAATGTGTGCGGCGCAATCGACGAATGCGTCGACTTCCTCGGGCTTTCGGATCCGCACTAGTTCAACCTGAAATTGCTCACGCAGCTTCCTAATTTCGCGTAACCGGTTCTTCCGGGCCTTGGCAGAGAAGCTCTTCAAGTAATCGTCAAACGTTCCCGCAAACCGCACCAGCGGGTGGGGTAATGGACCGCGGCGGCAGTGCCTCAGAAAATGGCGCTGAACTAGCGGGCTGGTTCCAAGGTAATTCCACAGAAACGAGTCTACCTTGACATATTCCATGAAAACCGCGTCAAAGTTCAGACCGGCCTGCGCCAGCCTCGCCATCAGCGCATCGTGAGCCCCTTCATCGGGCGGTATACTAAACGAGTAACCCAGCAAGCGCAGCCTCCTCAGCGGAAGCCTCACAAGTGGAATGCCGCCGAAGGACAGCTGCATCCCTCTGTTATGGAGCTCAAAGGGGACGGCACCTACAAGCTCACCGCTTCTCTCCAAGAGAAATACCTGGATGGTCGACTCGCGGCCGCGGAACTGCACAAACAGCCATTCAGGATCACAGTGCAAAAGGTCGTTTTCGTAACGGACGTTACACCTCTTCCACTCGGCTAGAATGTGGTCAGGAACCGAGTCCAGCGACAGCTGCCTGACTGTATACGGACCGGTTTGCAGAACCCCAAGCTGCACTGCCTTCACCTCTTGCGTGTTCATTCGGTGTCATCTGCTTTTACCGGCTCGCGTGGCTTAGGGACACGGTTCGAATGGAGCTTACACGCTACCCTCATGCACTGATAGACGTCGGCAAGGGTTCGAACGGGAACAGCCGCCGGCCGGTTGCTGAGAAAAACGGCGTCTGAGTACGGGTCATCCGGATGATAACCGTGCATTCCGGTTGGCATCCAGCGTGGCCCGTTGAAGTTGCTCTTCGATACGATCCAGCCAGGATGCAGCAAAAAGATCGCCTCGCCGTACCGACCGTCAGAGAAAAAGATACCGAGCTGTTGCTGTTCCTCCGTCGATAGCCAGCGCCCACACTCCAGGCTTCCCAAGTGTTCGATGACCTGGGTGCGACATAGGTCGCTGAAAAACCAGAAGCGACCCATGGTGGAATCGTACACGGCCAGGTAATCTCCTGGCATCTTAAAGCCCAGCCGATCCACCTCTGCCGCGAGATCAAAGTGATGCTCAACGGGAGTCATGCCGTGATCAGAGAAGACAGCCACCACCGCGTCGGGATCACGTTGCCAGGCTGTTTGAAACAGCTCCCGCAACTGGTCGGCGTACCACGCCAAGCGCTCTTCGGCCGGGCGGGGATTGGCCCACTGGTTATGCAGCAGCATGTCCATTTCACTGAGATAAACGAAGAAAAAACTTGCAGCTCCCCGCCTGACGTCCTCCCGGGCACGCTGCAAGATTTCCTTGTCGGTCCACTCGTGGTAAGAATAGGTCCGGTAGGGGATACCCTCAGCGCTAAGCTGGTCGAAGATCGAAGGCGCCCCGGAGATTCCGTATTGTTCGTAAATATTCCGCTTTTCCACCCAGTTGAAATAGGGGAGTAGGCGTGGACTCACGCAGCAGTCAAAGTTCCGACCCAAGCCCAGCAGGCGGCGCCCCATTTCCTTCATCAGCTTACGCGTAACTCGTTGATTCATAATGCTTTCTGGGAGAAAGCCGAAGCGCCTTAACCAGCGAAACGGCGATCCCTTCGGATCATAGTAGTAAAGGTTCCAATGGCCGTGCTCTGCTGGCGGAAGGCCGGTGAGAATGGTTGGGATAGCGCCGGAGCTGAATCCCAAAACGGTTTTGATAGGCCTGCGATAAGGCAAAAGATCCGAGAGGAACTCCTGCCCTTCGAGAAACTTCCAGCCCAAGGCGTCGATTAAAGTGAAGATAGACAAGGAGGAAACACGTGGTCCTTCCCCCTCGGACAGGCTCTCATCCCTTTTGTTCATAGGCCGCGAGTACCGAACTGACAAAACCTCAGTATAGCATGAGGATTAGCCGACCCTATCCGAATCCGCTCTAAATCCGCCTCGTGACAGCGTTGCTATCTCCCAAACGTCGAACCGCCGTCCGACACATGCGTCGATCACCCCGGCCAGGCCCGCCAGGCTTACTAAACCAACATAGAAGGGAACAGCCAAGAGACGGCCGGCGCGGCGCCCAGCGCGGGCCAGGGCGTAGCCAGCAAGAGCCAGTCCCCAGAAGGCAAGCTGCGCCGCCAAAGCGGCAGCATAGAATGGCCGCGACGCGAGGCATGCGCTGGAGATGAAGAGAAGCAAAAGAGGCACTGCTGTTAACCAGCGCAGAAACTTGCGCGAGATGAACTGCCAAAGGCGCAGCCCTTTCAGGCACCCTCGAAATCTCCACATGGCCAATGCACCCTGAGCTACGATCCGCCGCTGGCGAGCGAACTCCTCCCCAGGTTTCAGCGCTGGATACTCAACCGATTGGGTCTCCGGTTCATACCGAATCCAGTATCCGGCCCGCCCAATGCGCACTGGCAATTCCAGGTCGTTGGCCACGTCCGGCTGAAGGGGCTGAAACAAGGAGCGGCGGATAGCGAAAACCGAACCCACGCAGACCAACACTGACCCGATCTGACCTTCGAGATATTTGATCAGTGACTCGTATCCCCAGTAAACTTTGGTACCCCTACCAACTGCCGAACCTTGCGCCCGATCCTTGTAGCGCATCTCTCCCGTAACGCAGCCGACGCGCTCGTCAGCGAAGTGTCTCACCATTCGCCGCAGACCCGATGCTTCGATGTGCGAATTGGCGTCGGTAAAGAAGAACACCTCCCCTCGAGCCATCTGTGCTAGCCGGTTTAAGGCTTGGCTCTTGCCCCCACGGGGTTCGATGCGCACGAAGCAGAAGCGCGGATCTTTAATTTCGCGCAGAATTTCGTCCGTCCGGTCTTCAGAGGCGTCCGAGGCCACCAACACCTGCAATTTATCGACTGGATAGTCCCAAGCCAGCGTCTCAGTCACCTTCCAGCCGATGTCCCGTTCCTCATTGCGTGCGGCGATCAGCACGGAAACAGAAGGCAGATAATCGTCGCGGATTTTCGGATGAACGGGCCGCGTTAGGGCAAGCAAAATTAGAATCAGGGGATAGCCGGCATACACATAAGCGAGCCAAGCCACTCCTATCCAGAACAAGATGCTCACTGCCTATCCTCGGATATTATGATGATTCTGCGAGTTGTTACTCATCCTTTCGCTGTTTGCCCCTCACCCCGATGCTCCGGATGGGTGCAGCCCGGGAAAACTGCCAAGTAGGTATTTCCCTGGTACTGCAAGTCCGGGTGAAGGCCGATCGGCGAGGTGTAGTACTCGTTGATGGTCATCTGCTTAAGGGTAACAAAAAATGCTGGAGCTCGGTTTGGGGCTGATCTTCGTGTTCGGCCGCCCGCGCCAGCGCCTCCGCGAGCGAGGTGCGCGCCGCCGCCTCCCGCATCCGCGCCAACCCTTGGCGCCACTGCTCTTGGATTGCCGCGTCGCTCGCGGCCACCATGCGGTCAGCAAATAGGCTGACCCTCGCCGCGTGGGCGCCCGGTGAGTGATCGTCCGCTGGAATAATCAACTCCATGAGCGCATCGAGCAGCTTCTCCTCTTCCGGTGTGAAAAATTCCAGGCAGTGGCCATCTTGCCCAGGGGCAGAATTTACAATTTGGCCCCAGGAGCGCCTGCCCGCTGGCGCTAGGGCGCCCAGGCTTACGATCTTGAGCGCCGTTCGTCTTTCCATCGTCACTCTTTCCCAAAATAATTAGCAACTACTGCAGAAATGGGAGCGAGCCTACAACTGCAGCGGCCTGCAGCCGCCCCTTCGGGAAAAGCACCGTTGCGGTGACCGCCAGCACGCCGGGTAACCCTGTAGCCTTCCTTCAAAGCTCCCCCAGCTTGCGCTGTCGCTTGATGTAATCGGCCATGATCGTCAGCGTGGGATTCTTCTCGCTGGAAGTCGTGAAGGCGCTGCCGTCGGTGACAAACAAGTTCTTCACGTCGTGGGCCTGGCAAAAACTGTTGAGCACGGAAGTCTTGGGGTTCCGGCCCATGCGCACGGTCCCCACCTCATGGCTGGCAAAGCCGCTCGGCGCACGGCCAAAGTTGGGGAACACTGTACCGCGGAGATGGGAGGCAATCTCCAGCAGGCTGCGGTTGGCACTGCGCCAGAGGGCATAGTCATTGTCCGAAAAGCGAAAGTGGAAGACCGGTACCGGGATGCCGTAGGCGTCATGCTGGTTTGGATCAACCGTCACATAGTTTCGTTCCGAGGCCGTCACCTTGCCGAAGCATCCGAGAAAGAGATAACCGGGCTGCATCTGACGGATGTGCGCCTTGAAGCCGGCTCCATAGCCGCGCAGCCGGTAGGCCTGGTGTGGAAACATGTAGCTGGCAAAATTCACCTGAATGCCCCAGCCGCCGGCATAATCCGGCTTGCCGAACAGGTGGTTGTAGCGCGGAATATAGATGTGGTCCGTGCCCCCATCCTGGTTGGAGGGCTTCATCCCTTCGAGTTCGTCGAGATAGATGGATACGCTGTCCGCCAGGTGGCCATGAAGGTAGCGCCCGACGGTACCGCTCGAATTGGCCAGGCCGTTGGGATGCTGAGCTGAGCGCGAATTGAGCAGCAGCCGCGCGGGCTCGACCGTGGCGCAGCAGACCACCACGATTCGCGCCTTCACTTCTTCCTCCTGCCGGGTCTCGGTGTCGATGAAAGAAACGCCCGGGCCCGCCCTTCGCGGTCTACCAGGATTTCTCGCGCCAGGGCCTTCTGGCGCCAAGTAAAGTTACCAGTGGCGAAAGCCTTCGGCAGCATGCAGCCGGGCGTGGTGAAAATGGAGCCCACGTCGCAGCCCTCCATGCAATGGCCGCAATAGTGGCAGGGCGAGCGATTATCGTAGGGCTGGGTGAGCACCGCCTTGCGAACGCTGATCAACGGAATGCCCATCTTCCTGGTGGCGTGGCTCAGGACGTGCTCGCTGCAACGCCACGGCAACGGCGGAAGGTAGTGCTTCCCCGCCGGCAGGATTTCCAGGTGGATCGTCGTTCCCCGAAACGCCGATGATCGGTTCGATACGGTCATAGTAGGGCTCGAGCTCCTCATAGGTCAGCGGCCAGTCCTCCTCGACTCCGTGCAAGGACCATTCCCGGAAGTCTTGGGGAGCGTAGCGCAGGGTCACAGCGTTCCAGTGCAACGTGCGGCCGCCAAGGCAGCGGTAGCGGTCAACCGTCACGTCGTCGCAGCCGCTATAGCGAATGGAGGAGGCCACGTCACCCTGCAGAAAGGGCGTCTGCTTCTCATTGCGGAGCCCGCGGTAGGGCAGTTCATAGGGCCACTTGTGGGACAGGAACTGGCCAGGAGGCACCTCCCAGCCAGCTCGAGCATGATGACTTTCGCCCCGCCTTCAGCCAGCTCCTTAGCCATTACGCCCCCGGCGGCGCCCGAACCGATAATGCAGACGTCAAATGGCGGATTCATGGGTCACCAGCCTGGGGCGGGTCAAAGGCCCCGATTCTTCCAAAAAGTGTACGTTGCTCATTCCAAAAGACATTCCGGCTTTGTTTGATGAAAAGAGCTGAACTGCGTCCGCAAAAAGCCCGCTTAACCGTTCCTGGGTTTAGCGGGCGCCTGTTTGCTCGTGCTGACGCACCGACGCCCGCAATTCTCCCAGAAAATGTAACTGCCTGATTCTAAGCAACATTACGGCTTTGTTCGCTAGAAATACAGGTACTTCCGGGTACCTCCGAGCCGCAAGTCGGTAGGTTGCCGGGCTCACCGAGTGGCGCAAAATTTTGGTGTTCCAAGACAAGAGCTACCTCTTTTACAAACCTCATAAAACAAAGAGACTCTGTGCGCCGCCTCCGTCGCTTTGGCTGCAGCTCCCCAGCTGGGCAGAGGTTGAAGACGAAGGCGTCGTCTCGCCGTGGGGTTCCGTTCCTTACCCGCGGCCACCCCGCTTTGATCTGCAATGCTCCAAGGGGATGGCGGCACTGTCCACTCGGGGCGGGAACCGGTTCGGGTCATTAACTTATTTGATACGTCTCTGGGGGCCTTGTCAAGGCATAGGATGCGGGGCGGCATCCAAGCCCGAAGACCTCTGCCAAACCGTGCGGACCGCACTTTTGGCGTCAGCTTTTATCTTCCGTAAGGCAAGAGCTGGCACGTCGGCCGTCCGCCGGTCGCGTGTGGTATGGTAATGGTGGTCCTTCCGGATCGCGGACATGGACCATCGATGCGCCTTCTACGCCCTTCCGCGCCGCAAGAGCCCTGCCAGCGCTCGGGCCTCCGCATCTTCCCCGCTCTGGCAGGTTCACTAGCGGGGCTTGCCATCATCGCGGCCGGCTCCCCATCACCACAGTCCGCACAGGCTCTGCTGGATCAGGCGCGGCAGCTGGAAAGCCGTCGTGATTATCAAGGAGCAGAGAAACTGTACCGCCAAGCGCTCGCGGCGTCTCCGAACCAGCCGGAGATTCTGAAGCGTTTGGGAATCCTCTACCAAACCGAATTGAAGTTCCCGGAGTCCATCGCTGTATTCGAGAGAGCCTTGCAAGCGTCTCCCGGCTACCCCGAAGTAAACTTCTACCTGGGCCTATCCTACTATGGGCTGAACCGCTACGAGAAATCTCTGGAGTATTTCAATCGGGAGCTAACGCTCCATCCAGATTATCGTCGTGCACATTTCTATGTGGCGCAAGCTTTGCTGGCGCTGGGGCGCAAGGCCGAGGCCATTCAGCACTTCAGGGTTTTGGTCCAGGCGGACCCGAACGACGCCAAAGCTTGGTACGAGTTAGCACGCCTCTACCGCTCGCTCGCCGTGGATGCGTTCAATCATGTGGCCAGCATCGATCCCGACTCGGCTCTGATCCATGCCTTGAGAGCAGAATCGAGCGAGGACGACCTCAACTACCAGGAAGCCCTCCGGGAATGGGGTGAGGTCCTGAAGCGAGAGCCTGAATTTCCCGGGGTGCACGCCGCGCTGGGGAGAATCTACTTCAATCAGCACCAATTCGCGGAAGCCGAGAGGAATCTGCGCCTGGCCCTCGAAGAGTTTCCCAACGATCCCATGGCTAATTACGAATTGGGGGATATCCTTCTGCAGGCTCGAAAATTGAGCGAGGCCCTTTCGCTGCTTCGCACCGCCGCAGCCACCAGTCCTGACTTCATGCCTGCGCACTTAGACCTGGGGAAATGCTATCTGGAACTGGGCAAGCTGGACGAGGCGCGGCAGGCGCTATTAAAGGCGGCGGAAGTTGATCCCAACTCAAAGGAACCCCATTACCTCCTGGCGCGGCTTTATGCCCAACTGCACGATGAGAAGAACCAGCAGCAGGAACTGGCGATGTTTCAAAGGCTGGCGAAGGCGGACGAAGAGAAGAATCTGAAGAAGGCGCAAAGGGCCCTGCCGAAACACCAATAGCCTGACGAGGCCTTTCCCAAACTTTCCCCTTGACAGCCGGGGGGTTGCAGTAGCATGGGCGCCTCGCTCCCTATCCTCAGGAAGCCTGGAAAAACTTCCTGGTTGCACACGACATCGGCGAATACTTTACCCGTGAGGTTGTGCCGGATTAGGTTTGCCTAAGGTAGAAACACTGCCGAAACCCCGACACTCCCACCCTTGCACCGCGCGAAAGTTAACCTTCAGTAGTAGAGCTTCAAACCAAACTGGATATTACGCGCCCCCTGCGAGCTCGTAATCTGCCCGAACCCGGCACCGATAAACGTCGAGGGGGCATTCAGGATCGGAGTATTCGTGAAGTTGATAAACTCTGCCCGAAATTCGAGCCGCTTGGACTCGGAAATCGGGAAATTCTTCTCTGCGGTAAGGTCCAAGGTATCCAAGCCGGGTCCGCGCAGGGTTGCCACGCCGCAGGTCCCGAAGGTGCCGAGCGCTTGCGGTCCATAGGAGGAGGGATCCACCCACTGGATTCCCCCCGTCGCAACGGGCGTCTTGGGGAACTTGGGCGGCGCCAGGCAATTGGCGCGCGAGGTCCGCTCGCCGGTACCGGAATTGTCGCCGGCAAAGACCGTGCTGGGGAAGCCGCCGCGCAACTGATAGATGCCGCTCAACTGCCAGTGGCCCAGGATACCGTTCACCACTGGGCTCCAATTTTTGCCCACCTTCTTGCCTCGTCCAAAGGGCAACTCGTAGACGGCGTAGCTGGAGAGCAGGTGGGTGACATCGCTAATGCAGGGCGCCCACTCGGCCTTTCCGTCGTACAGATTTTGCCAGTAAGCGGCGGTCGGCACAACCTGCCCGCCCCACGACCCGTAATAACCGATGGAGTTGGTCATACACTTGGAGTACGTGTAGGCGACCTGGTATTGTAGCCCGTGGCTGAATCGCCGCAGCAGCGTAGCTTGCAGGGCGTGGTATGTCATATTGGCGTTGGATTCGGTACCGGAGATCTGACTGATGTTCGCCAGCGCTGGATTGCCGGAAAGGAAGGGACTGGGGCAAGTCAACACTCCGATGCCACTGAAATCGACTGCCTGGGCAGCGGTGCAACCGGCCTCACCCACCAAACGCCGCTGGAAGTAAGGCATAGGATTCATGAGGTGGGTGGCACGCTGGCCCACATAGCCGATATTGGCCACCGTTTGCCCGCCGACCTCATGCTGGATTGAGAAGTTCCACTGCTGGGACAGCGACGGCTTGACGTTCGCGTCCCAGAGGCGGATGACAGCATTGGCAAACGGGTCCGACGGCAGGGTGAGGATGGTGAACCCCTGGTCGGTGGTGGACTTGGGAAGGGTGAAGGCGTCGTACAGCGTGTTGTGCTCCTCGGCGAACGGTGGGTTGAGCGGCAGGCGGAGATTGGTGCCGGTTCCTTCCAAGTAGGAGGAAACGGTATAGGCGCCGCGCAGCACCGTCGACCGGCCCAAGGCCGCCGGCGTCCAGGCAAACCCGAGGCGCGGCTGGAAATCGAAGCCAGCGTTGTAGCTGTTGTACAAGGCGCGGCAATTGCTCCAGGGGCAGCCCGACTGGCCAGCAAAATACTCGATTCCACTGATGGCCCCGAAGTTTGCCTGCCGGTTATGCACTTCGACCCACGGGGTGTGGGTCTCGTAGCGCAGGCCGAGGTTAAGAGTCAGCCGGTCGGTAGCCCGCCAGTCGTCCTGTGTAAAGGCAGCGAACACGTTGGCACGCTGGCCCCAGGTCCCTGTATCCACACCGCGCTGCACCGCCTCAGGAAGCCCCAGCCAAAAATCCGCTTCGGGGAAGCCACTGGCAGCGCTGGCGGAGGCCGTATCGGCCGGCCCGGCGGTGAACTTACCGCTAAAGTTGATAATTCCCGTCCGCCCGTAGTTGCCAGCATAGAAGGTATTAATCCGCTGCCGCAAGTACTGGAATCCACTGTGAAAGACGTGCCGGTTGTGGGTAACGATCAGGGTGTCGCCGAACTCAATCACCGTATCGGCAAAGAGTTGCTGGGTTCCGATATTGGCGTTACCGATCGAGTTCACGTAGGTAAAACCCTGGATCGAAGGCAGGCCGGGCCCGCGGTCATTGGCGCCGGCAATACCCAACTCCGTGCCCACGTTGCCCAAGCCGTTGTCAGCGCCGCCGTTGTTCAGCTTGACGTAGTTGAAACCGACGCGCGCCTCATTCACGATGCTCGTGCTGAGGTTACGGGTCCAGTTCAGCGCCAAGTTGCGGGTGGGCGTATGCTGGAAGCTGTTGAAGAACAGCGGAAACGAGTTGAAGCCCGGAATCTCCTGCCGGCCCCAGGAAAAGCGCCCAAAGAGGTGATCTTTCTGGGATGCATTGGCGTCAATCTTGATGTCAAACTGATCGGCGAGCGTCTCACTCCGTGTGGTATTAAGCTGGTTATCGGTCAGGCTGTTGTTAATGGGGGCGGGATAAAAGCTGGACGAGAAAAGCTTCTGGGCTACCGGATCAATGGTCAGTCCGGCCGCCGCCAGATTGTTAAACGGAACTAGCGCCCGGTTGCCGTTGGCGTCGACCTTGAAAGGGTTATAGAGCTGGATGCCGTTGGTGCATACGCCCTTGGCGTCAAAACTCTTGCAAACCTGCGAAAAGTCGCCAGCGCGCTCCTGATTCGTGAACACCGTAATGAACCCGGTGGAGGCCGGGAAATCAAAGCGCTCACCCTGGTAGTCCCCAAAGAAGAACAGCTTGTCCTTCTTGATGGGCCCACCGACCGTTCCGCCAAACATGTTCCAACGCATCTTGGTTTTGGTTTCCTGGCTGGGCAGCTTGGTGGGGCTGATGTTGTCCGACCACTGGGCCGCATTGAGAACGTCATTGCGGAAGAACTCGAAACCGTCCCCATGCAGCTGATTTGTTCCCGACTTGATGGTGACATTGATGATCCCGCCTTGGAAATTCCCGAACTCGGCGGGAGCGTTGTTGGTGATCATATTGAATTCTTGAATGGCGTCGACACTCGGCGTATAGCCAACCAGGTTATCTGACACCTGGTTGTTGTCCATGCCGTCGAGAAGGAAGTTGTCCGACTGCTCGCGGTTGCCGTTCACGTAGGGGCGAGCACCGTTCCCGACTGGCTGGCCGTTGGTGAAGCCAGAGGGATTAGGATTGGTGACCCCCGGAGCGAGCAGCGTTAGCTCGACGTAGTTCCGCGTGGCCAGCGGCAGGTCCTCATTGATCTTGTTGCTGATGACCGTTCCCACTTGCATGGTGTCCGTCTGGAGCAGAGGAGCGGCCCCGGTGACCTCCACCGTTTGGGTGACCTGGCCGAGCTGGAGCTGGAAGTCGAGCCGGGCCTTTTGGTCCAGCTCGAGCATCACCGCTTTGCGAACCATGACTTGGAAGCCGCTCGCCTCGACGGTTACGTCGTAGGTGCTCACCGGCAGCCGTGGCAGGTCGTAGACACCCGCAGCGTTGGTCTGGGTGGGCCACTCGACGCCTCGCAGAGTGTCCTTGGCTGTCACCTTCGCGTTAGGTATAGGAGCGCCCGAGGGATCCGTCACCAAACCCGTAATGCCCGCTGTTACCTCCTGCGCGAAGGGGGCCCGCGGGGCTGTTAAGAGGGCGGCCATCGCCGCCAGAGAAAGAGTCCGATAAGCTCCTGTCAGAACCTTAAAGTGCCGGCTGTTCATAGGCATCCCCCGATGGACAAGGAGTCTCGGCCACGCACCGTTCAGCCACGGTCTGCTGAAACACCACCGTGCGCCCCGAACCTCGTTCGGCTTAGCCGAGCCGCGTCCGGTCTGCCCGACGGCGAACCAGCTCCTTGGCTCCCGCAGTTGGGCGCCAGTGTGCGAACCGTCCACCCGACAGCCGCTAGCTCTATCAGAGCTGCGGAGGAATGTCAAGAACTTTCTTGTGTTATAGTCAGGAAGTTGGCAAAACAGCGCCCAGGCTCGCTGCAGTTTGATTATGTTTGTAATCAAAAGGGCTTATGCGACACAACACTGGCAGCGGCTTTTTGTGCTAGGACTTTGCTGCGCAAGTCCGACGCTGCGGAGGGTTCCAGTCGGCAAGGGTGTTGGAGGTCATCATGTCACAGATGTCGAAGCACGTTACGTCCAAGACCGAGCACGACCGCCGGGTGATCGAAACGGTGGTCCGGCGCTTCGGTCCGCTCTCGCGGGTGGAAATCCACGAGCTCACTCACCTGCAGCAGAGCGTGATCTCCAGGCTGGTGCGCGAGCTCCTGGACGAGGGAATCTTAGTGGAGGCGGGAAGGGCCAACAATTCGATGGGACGGAAACAGGTCCTGCTGCGCCTGAACGAAGAGGCTGGATTCATCTTAGGAATCGGCTTTAACGCTGAGCAGGTGATTGCTTCCACGATGAACTTGCGCCCAGCGGCCAAATCCATTATTCGTGAGGTAACCAGACTCGGCCACGGGCGCGAGGGTCTAATCGATCAGCTCTTGGATTGCGCCAAAAGGGCGATCCGCCAGGCGGGCGTGGACGTGGGATCGCTACTGGGAATAGGCCTGGCGGGCAGCGGACTTGTCGATAGCCGCGAAGGTATCTTCGTGATGTCGTCCACACTGGACTGCCTAAACGGCGCGCCCTTAAAGAAGATCTTCGAGCAGGAATTCGGCGTGCCGACGCTGGTTGAAAACATCACCCGGGCCAAGACAGTGGCAGAACGGGTGCTCGGAGCCGGCGAAATGCAGGACGACATGATTTACCTCGAATACGGCACCGGCATCGGAGCTGGTATCTTCACCGATGGCAAGCTGCTTTATGGGTCCGGCTACGCTGCAGGGGAACTGGGCCACATCCAGGTGGAGGACGGGCCAGCGTGCAAGTGCGGCAGCTTCGGCTGCCTCGAGGCGGTCGCCGGCGGCTGGGCGATCGAAGCGAAGATTCGCAACGCGATTGCGGAGGGCTGTTACACGGAAGCTCTGAACTTGGGCGGCGGCGACGTGAACCAGATTACCGAATGGACAGTGTTGGAGGCTGCCCAGCGTGGGGACAAGACGTGCGTGTTTCTGGTCGAGCAGTTGGGAAATTATCTGGGACTCGGCCTAGCCAACTTGGTGAACCTGTTCAATCCTGCCCGGCTGGTGCTCGATCAGCGATTGAGCCTGGCCGGCGAAGGCTTGCTGCAGCAGATTACGCGGGTAATTCGCCGGCAGGCGCTGGCACATTCTACGAAGCAACTGGTGGTTCGCTTGGGAAAGCTCGGCAGCGAAGCCAGCGCCCTGGGGGTCGCCTTGATGCTGCTGGACAAGCGCTTTGAGATTCCGGCGCTCAAACCGCCGCGCTTCATGATCGAGTCCGTCCAGGCCCCGCCACGCCGAGCTTTGGCGGAGCCGGCGGAGCGTCCGGGTAGCCCTTCCCCTTTGCCACGATGAATCGCCGGAACTATCCAAGACGCGCGGGACGCAAAGCTGGCGACCCTTATCGGATAGACGCGCACTCGCGCGCTGGCCGCGGGTCGAGCACCTCGATCGCGCCGCCAGGCGACCCAGCCTCACCGGCAAGGCGAACTTTTCTGGCTTCATCGCTGGCCGCCGGTCGATGGCCCGCTTCACAGGCAGAGCGCGACAAGGGTCCAAGATGGCACCCTGCAACTACGATGGAGGCGCCTTTCGAGCGCGAGTGTGATGCGTATGCCGCCGCGGGGTTCCGGAGAATCGAGCTCTGGTTCCCGAAACTAAGGCGGCTGGGACTCAAACCGGCCGCGATCGAAGGGGTATTACACGCCCACCAGCTGCAAGCCGTATCGGGCTGCGCTCTTGAAGGTTGCTTGTGGCGCGGCCAGGGCGAGCTGGACACTCACCTCCCCGAATTTGAGCGGAATTTCGAGATGGCCCAAGCCCTCGGCGTTCCCCGCTTCGTTGTCTTCTCGTCAGTGGCGGGGCCGGTCAGCCGGGAGGACTACCAGGTCGCCGCCGACCGCTTTGTGCGGATCGCGGAGCTAGCCGCTCGATACCCGGTCCGGATCGCCTTCGAGTTCATTGCTGGCTCGGCACTCTACGGATGATTGCTAACCTTGCTTTCCCTGCTCCGCTCCGCCCGGCAGCCCAACGCAGGAGTCTGCCTTGACGCCTTTCATCTCTTCGCGGGCATCAGCAAGTCTGAAGACCTGGCGCAACTCAAGTCCGGAGAAATCGAGCACGTTCATTTTCACGACGTACCGAGAGGCATCCCGCGCGAGATCCTCCGCGATCCGGACCGCATCCCGCCTGGCGAGGGTGCGATCCCGCTTGAGCGAATCACAGGGGGGCTCCACCGCATCGGCTACGACGGCAATCTGAGTGTTGAGTTATTCGGCCCAGAATACCAAAGAGGCGATCCCGAAGCCGTGGCCCGTCGCTGCTTCCAAGCGCTGAGCAGGTACTGTGGGGGCTGAGAGGCGTCTCTGGATGCCATCCCTTTTACAGGGTGGCAACGCCGCCCGTGAGCAGCGGACGCTGGGCGCCTTCCGCGCAAGTGGCCGGAGGCGAGCAGGATGCTTCCTCTATCCCTCCGTCGCACGCTGCCGACCAACGTCCCGGCCGGGCACGACGTCGATTTGCAGCGCCGGATCCGCAGCCGGCACGTAAGTCACTGGCAGCCCCAGCTCGCGCCTTACGATGTTGGCACCCTGGGCAATCGCACTCGCCTTATAAAACGCAATCTCGCGGTTGCATCCCTGGCGCCCAAAGCCGCAGTCGCTCGAGACGATCAGGCGCTCGGGAGGAATGTATCGCAGCGCCTTGCGAATTTCGGCGGCCACCTCCTCCGGCCGGTCCGCCTGCAGGGTGCGGTGGCTGACCACACCGATGCAAACCTTCTTCTTAAGGTCGTGCTGGAAGGGCTCAAAGAGCTCGAGATCTTTTTGGTTGCGATCCTTCATCTCGAGTGTCCAGACGTCGCCCCGGCATCGCTCGAGATAAATCTCGATCGAGTTGGCGTAGCTGGTGTCCTCCATGACGCGTTGCATATTCGGATTACCCCAGCAGGTGTGGATCCACAGCTCGACGTCGTCGAGGCCTTCGACCTCACGGTTGAAGGCGTCAATGAGGAACTTGACCTCCTCGTGATCTTTGCCGTAAGTATTGGCCATGAAGTGAAGGGTGGGCTCCTCAGTCTGGATGACGCGGCAGCCGGCATCACGGAGGGCTCGCAGTTCCTTGTTCATCGCCTCGGCCATATCCCAGATCACTTCCCGCTTGTCTCGGTAGCGGGGTGTATGGATGTCCAGGAAGAGGGCCATAACCTGGGAACAGCAAGTGCCGAACTTGACGGGCTTGCGCGTCCTCGCCTGGGCAAGGCGCCAGAGCTTGGGATAGTCGAGCGGGCGGTTCTCGATCTTGCCCACCACATGCGGCCAGCGCCAGCCCGTGTAGATTTCGTTCAGCAGGGTGCCCGGCGGATAGCGCAGCCAGGGGGCGGTGGTCTCCTCCGGCTGCAAGTAATCTCCCTCGAGACCGGCCCAGCGCTGCAGCGGGTAGTGGTGCCAGGCGCGGCCCGCCAAGTCCTCGTCCACATGGAAGTCGCCATGGGTGAGGATGTCCAGCCCGGCCCGCTCCTGGTCGCTGATGACCACCGAGAGGGCGTCCTGAAACTTCTCGCGAAAGCGCACGTCCAGCATGCAGGTATCGAGCGGCCGGCCCCACATGCTGACGTCAAACCAGCGCGGCCGGGGAAACGATCCAGTGACGGTACTGGGAAGGATCAGGTCGGCAGTGGCCGTAAACATGGTGCGCCTCCGTCCGGGAATTCTACTTCACGCTCGAAGGGTTTGCGACTTTGAGCGGGCTGGACCGGTTGAGACCTCCAGAGAGCGCCCTCACCGGAAGCTCCGGAGAAGGTCGCCAAACCGAATTACGAGCAGGCTAGCGCGGCAGAGTAAACGCGTAAAGCGTGTCTTCGACGGCCATCACCACGTACTGTCGGCCGTCAAGCTCGTAGGTCATCGGCCCGTTTTCCATATGGCCGCCAGCGTTCAGATGCCATAGGGTCTTGCTAGTCGAAGGGTCCAGTGCCAGCAGATTACCCTGGTTGTCGGAGGTAAACAGCAGGTGGCCCGCGGTGGTGAGAATACCAGCCGTGCTCTCGCCTTCGCCAATCTCGTGGTTCCACACCACCTTCCCCGTGCGGTAATCGAGAGCGCGGAGAGTGGAATTCGACCACAGGTCGCGGTCGCGACCGGCCCAACCTTCTGGCTTTCCGGTCTCAGTTAGGTAGAAGATACTGAAACAGCGCCGCGCACTCACGTAAAAGAGGCCCGTTTGTGGGTCGAAACTGGGCGCCAGCCAATTAGTGGCACCATCGGAGGAAGGCTCCACTAGTGCGCCATCCGGCCGGGGTGCCAGCTCAGGCCTGGCAATAGGGCGGCCTCGCGAATCGATGCCCGAGGCCCAGTTCACGTCGATAAACGGTGCTGTTACCAGGTGCTCGCCGGTCGCCCTGTCTAGTACAAAGAAAAAGCCGTTGCGGCTGGCCTGGGCCAGCAACCTGCGGGGCTTTCCTTTGAATTCGGCGTCGAAAAGGACAGGAGTTTCAACGGCGTCCCAATCGTGCACGTCGTGCGGCGAGGGCTGGAAGGCCCAGACCAGCTTCCCGCTATCAGGGTTCAGGGCAACGATCGAGCACGTGAAGAGGTTATCACCCGGGCGGGCCCTACCCGCCAGGACAGGATTGGGGTTCCCAGTACCCCAGTAAAGAAGATTGAGATCAGGATCGTAGGTGCCTGTCATCCATGTCATCCCGCCGCCATGGCGGATAGCGTCGGAATCCTTGGGCCAAGTTTCTGAGCCTGGCTCGCCCGGTTGCGGCTCCGTGTACCATCGCCATTGCAGACTGCCAGTCTCCGGATCAATCGAGTCGAGAAAGCCTGGAATGTCCGTGACGTCGCCAGAAACGCCGACGATCACGTGGTTACGTATGACCAGCGGCGCCATGGTAGAAAAGTAGCCGAGCTTGGGATCGGCAAGCTGGATGGTCCACCGCACAGTGCCGTCACGCGCGTTAAGGCTAACCAGCTGGGCATCCGGAGTGGTGAAGTAAAGCCAGTCGCCGTACATACCAAGCCCGCGATGGCCGATATGGTCGCCCCGCGAGGGCCGGTGGTAATGCCAGATGGGGTGGCCAAAGCGTGCATCGATGGCCCAGACGTTGTCGGGAGTGGTGAAGTATAGGATCCCGTTCACCTCCAGCGGAGTGGACTTGATGGGTTGCGAGTGAGCACGGTAAATCCACGCCAGCGTCAGAGTCCCGACGTTGGAGGCATTGATCTGGTCGAGGGGGCTGAAGCGGCGCCCGGAATAGTCACCGTTATAAGTCGGCCAGGTATCAGCGGAGAAGTGAAGCAGCGCTTGTGGCGAAAGGCCTTGCGTCGCCAAGCGTGAAGCCGGCAAGCACAGGAGCAGCGGCACAGCCAACAGCCGAATCACCTTGTCACCTTGAAGGAGCCGCGTCCGGCAGGAGCTGAGCCTGGCCGTGACAGCGGGCGTCAGCTCCGTACAGTTGAGCTTGAGCGTCACTTCAGCGTCTCCAGATAGGCGAAGAGGTCGTGGAAGTCAGAAGGGGTGATCCGATCCAGCAGCTCGCGGTGTGCTGCTAACGGATTCCGTACTTCCACCTGCGCCCGATCGCGCGAGAACGACCGATACCAACCTGAGGCGTCGCGCAGGGCCACCACGAACTCATCCAGGTGTTCGAGGTTTCCCTGCACCTTCTCGCCCGAAGGAAGGGTCACGGTAACGGCCGAAGCGCTTCCCTCGGGATACAGCATTCGCGCCTCAAGATCAAGCGGTGCGTACTTACGAGCGATTCCCTTCAGATCACCAGTCACCGAATGGCAAGCCGTGCACCCGCCGGCGCCCTCGAAGTAACGGCGGCCGGCGGCGGCATTGCCGGTCAGCAGCCGTTCCAGCGGGTACGCCCTGGGAAGCTGGGCAGAACGGATCGCTTGCTGCAGCCTATCGTGAAGGAAGGCAGCGATGGCCTTTATCTGATCGTCGCTCAGAGCTAAGGGAGGCATGCCCCGGTCCGGACGTCCGTTGCGAATCACGGGACCAATGAGATTCCCATCCACATCATGAGCGACGAGCGGCGAGCGGACTAGGTCCGGCCCGCGGGCTCCGGTGGCATCGGGCCCATGACAGAACCCGCAACTTTGTCTGAATAGTTGAGTCCCGTGCTCGCTCTCAGCCGCAGGCGGCAGGTCTGTCTGCGCCGCCCGGGTTCCGGGATTCCGCGCCAGCGTGGCGCAGGTCACTCCCAAGACGGCCACGCACAACGCCAGCCGTTTCCCCCCTTCTGCCTTCCGTCGAAGCCGTTTCACCGACATAATCACTCCCGCTGGGCCGGGCCACCTCGTAGAAATCCAGATTCTATCGCGAAAAGACCAGTAGGCGGCAGCGGCAAAACAAACGACGGGTAACCAGGGGAGCTTCAGCAGCATGTACAGTGTCATAGGCAACGCCGATGATCCTTCGGCTCCGGCCACTCGTTCTAAAGGAGGGGGCAGCAGCGATCGGGCTCATGACTGGCTCGCGCTCTTCCCTCGCCAGAACGACAGGCCGAGACGATGACCTCGAATGCTGGCTCAAGGCGGCTAAACTCTTCCTCCACACTGGTCAGCGTCGCCACACCTACCAAGCGGCCCCGCCGCGCATAGATCTGGCGCTGAACAAAACGCTGGCCGGAATCAGCCTGGTAGCGGAGGACCACTTCCATGGCCTCCTCTGCCCCGGTGATATTGATGGGGCGCGGGTCGCCCAGCTCCGCTCGGAGAACTAGTTGGGACACTAAATTAAGCTGCAATTGGATATAGTCCTTGAGACTCGAGCCTGCCTCCAGCTCTTCCTCGGTCACTACCGCCTCACTGGGGAAGGAAGCCTTTCCGCGGTAGCGCAAACCATATTCTTCGACGACACACCAGCCTTCGGGAATGGCAGCGAAAGACCAGTGTCCGATTACAAGGGCAGGCCCTGCCCCCATTACACTCATCGGTAATACCCGGGGGTGGCGTGGGGACTGCCATCCCCAGCGGTTCCGGCTGGACTTACACGGGCTTGGCGGGGGATTCCTCGAGGGGTGGTGGCGCCGTGACGTGCACCACAAAGGCCTTCTTACCGGCGCGGATCTCATCGCCGTCCCGCACTGCGGCTTCAGAACCCGGGCCCCGTTTAGAAAGGTGCCATTCGCACTGTTACGATCAACTACCCGGCAGGCCGAACCATCGCACTCCAAAGCAAAATGCACGCCGGAGAGAAAAGGGTCATGCGGAATGGCAAAGTCGGAACGCCGCGTCCGCCCAAACGTCACCGTCTGACCATCCTGTAGAGAGACTTTCTTCCCTGCAAGAGGGCCAGCCTTAACTTCGACGCTCACCTGCACGGAATTGACTGCTCCTCATTTTATTGAATTCGCGGGTGACGGCCGGGTGACCAACTACACTCATCGCCGACCACTGCGGTCAGGGCTCGAGCGGAGGCGCATCGCGGCACACACTGCCCCGGGGCCCTCACCGCGAAGCAGCCTAATGCGGCCGCGTAAGATTTCTGGCACATGACGAGCCGCCCGGCCGGCTGCTGGCTCGCCGGTTCGCTTACATGTTACAGTAAGCAGCGTCAGTTTGGTGCGGCCTCCCCGGCACGAAGGGCCGCAGCCCGAGATGCGGAGGCTTTGATGGCGGAGGAACGGTACAGCAAGGAGAAACTGATAGTTCTGCGCCGGCTCACCCGCGCGATCGCCGAGCTTCTGCGCGACCAGATCAGGGACTACCTCTCCGTGCTGGCACCCTTGCTTCGCCCCGCGGTTGTGCTTGGCGGTTACGTCCAGGGCTCGAGCAAGGCTCCTTCAGTCGCCGCCGAGAAAGCTTTCCAGGAACTGCAGAGCCTCTATGCGGCGGTTGCTCGAGCCAAGCCTTACGGTCTGGTGCCAGAACTGAAGCCGCCTCTTCAGATCGCGACCACCAATCTCGACCTCACTCCAGTCGAGCATACCTACAAGGCTAAGGCGATCGCGTTTCCAAGAACCTAACCGTTACCTCGCCGCTGCGCTGGGTGGTGAGCTATTCGGATTTTTCTCCACAAAGGCTCCGACAGCTCCTCGCCGATCCGAATCGGTCCGACGCCGAGACGGCTCGTTTCGTCCTCCATTACTGCTTGTTCCACCTCGTGGTCGCCCGGCAAAGCGCCATCAGCCAGATGCTGGACGCGCTTCGCTTCGACCTGTACAGCACGCGCATCCCAGAATTCGGCGAGTTACCCGTCACTTGTATCGCATCCGATGTCCCCTCGACACTGCCGCCCGACGAGGCCATAATCGAGAGCACCGAAATCTCAGGCCGGGATGTGTTCGAGGAAATCGTTGATGTTGATGCTGTCGCCAGCCTCCGTGACCCCTTCAAGGACAAGCTGCTAGAGCTAATCAGCAGCCACGGTGCGGCCTAGACTGAGTGTCGCCGCGAAGCCGTTTCTCCAACTACACCATGCGGGAAGCACTGCGGACCCCAAGGTCGGAGCCGCCCCTGCCGTGCAGGCCGCTCGCGACGCCGTTCGCGCCCCGCTTTCCTGTTCTTTTACCCTGAAACCCTTACGATGGCGCCGCGGAGGGCCATACCGGGTAACGGAAGCTATGTTTCCTTAAGGCGCACCACGGATCAGAAGCCTGCAGTTCCGTGCTCACGCCAAGGCCTTGGCCGCCGATCGCATGATCGATGCCAGATCCAGTCCCGGCTCCAGGAAACGACCGCGGCTTCGCCGGGTGCACGGATCGCCCAACTAAAGGAATTGCCAAGCCGTCCTCTTGCAACAACAGAAGCGTGTTGAGTTCACAGAAGAGTGGGAATGCTGCCCGCTCGCCGCCCCACTCCGGATCCCGCGTGATACCATTACCCCCTCTCGGTCATGGATCCCGCGCTCACACCCGCTCCGGCTGCGTTCGAGTGGCAACTAACCACTCGCGCTCAGCACCGCACCCTGGTCGCCGCTGCCTTGGGGTGGATGCTTGACGCTTTTGACGTGATGCTCTATTCCCTGGTGCTCGCTACTCTCATGCGCGAACTTGGCATGAGCAAAAGTACGGCGGGGCTCTTGAATACTCTCACCCTGGTGGCCTCGGCTATGGGCAGCGTCATCTTTGGCCTGGTAGCCGACCGCTATGGGCGGCGGCGGATGCTCAGCGCTAGTATCCTCACGTACTCACTTTTTACCTTTGCCTGCGGACTTTCTACCACCATCAGAATGCTCGCCGTCTTCCGCTTCTTTCTTGGACTCGGCATGGGCGGCGAGTGGAACTCGGGAGCAGCCCTGGTGGCTGAGACCTGGCCCTCAGCATGGCGCGGCCGGGCCCTGGGAATGGTGCAGAGCAGTTGGGCCGTGGGCTACGCGCTAGCCGCCGCGACGGCCGGCATAATCCTCCCGCGAGCTGGCTGGCGCTGGGTGTTCTTCGTAGGCGTCGCTCCGGCGCTTCTGACGCTCTGGATTCAGCGGAGTGTACCCGAGCCCGAGCTCTGGAAGCGCGCGCAGGCTCGGGCCCAGGGTGTTCCCAAAGGAGAGTGGTGGCGCCATTGCCTGCCCGACCTGCTAACCCTGTTGGCCATGAACAGCTTCGGTATGTTCGCCTGGTGGGGACTCTTCACCTGGATTCCCGCATACCTCGAACTACCTGTTGAGCAGGGTGGCCGGAATTTTGCCCTGGCTGGCACCGCGTCGTTTCTAGTGACGCTGAACCTGGCGGGCATGCTACCCGGATATCTTTTGTTCGGATTGCTCGCCGACCGCTTCGGGCGTAAGAAGACGCTGGTGGCCTATCTCACCCTTGCGGCAGCACTAGTACCGGCCTTTGCAGTAGCAAGGCGACCCGGGGTCATCCTCTTCACCGCGTGTGTGGTGGCCTTTTTCGGTACCGGCTTCTTTACCGGTTCCGGTATTGTGGGCAGCGAGTTGTTTCCCACGGCCATCCGGGCGGCAGCGCTGGGCGTAAGCTACAACGTCGCACGAGGCATCAGCGCGGTCGCTCCGTACATCATCGGCCGGACAGGGCAGGCGTACGGCCTACCCTCGGCTTTTGCTCTCTGCGGCATAGCCTTCGCGCTTGCCGCAGTAAGTGCCACGCGCCTTCGTGAAACCCAGGGTCTTGAGCTGACCTAGTAGACCTGGCCTTCCAGTGTCCGTTGGAATTGGCAGCCATCGCCGCCGCTCCTAGGGGCGTGGCTGCGTCGATACAGAGCGGGGCGCCTCCCCGGTCGTGCTCGCCAGGATAATCGCTGGAATGTGATGCTCGCTGATCATCCGGTTCAGCGCAGCCAGCTCTTTGTCGCGGATTTCGTCCCAGCCCTTCAGCGCTTCCTCGGTGCGGCGGTCGAGCACTTGAAAGAGCTCGTAGCTGGCCTTGGTTGGAGCCGTGTCGGCGCTCTCGATGTCGGTCTCCAGCACGGCCAATTTGGCATCCAGCTTGGCGGCATAGTTCAGCGAGTCCTCGGAGGCAGAGGTCTTGACTGAAATCAATTCCTCCTCTATCGGGCTCATCCGCTCATCCAGCCGGTCCGCGACACTAATGATTTCTTTAGCTTCGGGCTCCTGGCTCAACCCTTTGCGCAGCGCCTTGAGTTGGGAGCGCAGATCGCGGAGCTGGATGACGGACTGGTTCAGTTCGACGAGGCGCTGGTGTACTCGCCAGGCCAGGTCGAACTGCTTTTGAAGATCGGCCAGCGGGGTCTTGACCCTGGGATCACGCTGCACCTCCAGCGGCGCGTTGAATGACTTCCCGAGCGCCGTCAGCCTAACCTGGTATCTTCCCGGTACCACCCACGGGCCTTTCGCGCCCTCCTCATACTCCCAAAGGCTATAGCCGGTAATTTTGGGTGCGGGCTCGTAGCGCAGGTCCCAAACGAATCGGTTCATGCCTGCTTGAGTCGGCACAGCCTCGGGTGGCTTGGGCTGTTCCTCCGGGACGTCGCTTTCGGGCTCCTGCGGCGGCGGCTTCAGACTGGAAAACCTGCGGACCAACTGACCCTTGCTGTCGAAGATTTCGATCTTCACCTCTTCCTTTTCTTCCGGCGCCCGCGCCAAGTAGTAGTTGATGATCGCTCCAGGCGGTGGATTCTCCCCCAGCGGCTGGCCGTGAAGCGAGCGCTGTCCGAGGTGCGTACGGTAGGCGAGGCGCGGTTGGAACAGGTAAGCGGCTTGGCGGGCGATGGCGGGCTGCGCCTGGCGCAGGGGAGTGAGGTCATCGAGAATCCAGAAGGAGCGGCCGTGGGTGGCGACCACCAAAT